>NZ_JBHVYK010000034.1:0-77125 GCF_042880855.1 Streptomyces sp. NPDC058291 | reverse complement strand
GCGGCGCCCGGAGTGGGGCGCCGCCCTCCAGCCGTCCGCGGGTCCGCTCAGAACGTCCTGCGCGGGGCCGGCGGAAGCGCCGCCGGGACGTGGTGCATCGCGGTGGGCGCGGGCTGCTGCTGACCGATCGGGCCGACCCGCTGCCACGGCGACTGCTGCCCGATCCCGTGCCGCGCGCTCTGCGCCCCCGCGCTGTAGGCGCTGTACGAGCTGCTGAACGACCCCGGGCGCGGCGCCGGGTAGGAGCCCGTGTGGTACGAGATGTTCCCGAAGGCGGTGAACCCCAGTTCGTCCTCGCCGCTGCGGTCGCCCGGCAGCGAACGGAACGTCTTGACGTACTCGGCGTAGAGCGCGTCGTAGATCGGCGTGGCCGATGGGCCGCCCTGGGAGTCCTGAGCCGGTCGCGCGGACGGGATCGACTGGTAGGACGGGCGGCGGGGAACGTCGTAGGTGTGCACGTATGTCCCAACGACGCCGCACGGGAAGAGATGCGGCACCGGACGGGATGCGACACCGGGGGGCACCGGACGGGATGCGGCGCCGCGGCACGGCTGCCGCCCCGCACGGCGCTGCCGCCCCGCACGGACGGCGCCCTGGACGGATGCGGGGGCGCGGGTCGTGTACGGCGGCGCCGCGCCGTCGACCCCCGGCCCCCGTCCGGGGCGGCTCAGGTTCCCGCGAGCGGAAGGGCCGCGCCGACCAGCTGTCCGTTCGCCGCGGCCTTGTCCAGCGCGTCGCGCAGGAGGTCCTCGCGGGGCTGGCGTCCGATGGCGCCCACCGGCGCCGCGAACATCAGCACCTGCTGGTGCTTGTTGGCCGCGGCCCGCCACCCCTCCGTCACCTGCAACGGCTGGTGCGCCTGCCACCAGGCGATCGGCTGGCCGCCGTTGGACGACGGCTGCAGCACGGCGTGCAGCTGGCCCATCGCCAGCAGCACGGACCAGCCGTGCTGCACCGGCGGCGCCTCGGTGAGTTCGCTCAGCGGCATGAAGCCCTGCTCGATGAGGAGGGGGAGGAAGTCGTCGCCGGCGCCGGTCGTGCCGGGGCGCACGACGGGCGCGGTCGGCTCGACGACCAGGGCGGGGTGCAGCTCCCCGGCGATCAGGACGAGTCCGCTCGTCACGCCGAGCACCGCCTGCTCGGGCACGACCTTGTCCGGGTCGAGGTCGACGGTGTCGCCGCTGATGGAGCGCACCGCGCCCTGCAGCTGCTCCTCGGTCACCTGGACGACCTGGGAGGGCAGGCAGGTGGCGTGGGCGAAGGCGAGGACGGCGGTCTCGTCCCCGATGAACAGGACGGTGCTGGTGTGCTCGTTCTCGGAGTCGCCCGGGGTGCGGCAGGACGTGCAGTCGTAACTGCCCGGGGCGTTGTCTCCGGCGAGCAGCCGGTCGGCTTCTTCGTTGCCGATCTCGGCGCGTACCTCGTCGCTGACGTCGAGCATGCGCGGCACGGTGGCTCCCTCGGATGCGGTGCTGGGGCGAGGCCGGGTGTTTCCGGCTCGTGGTCCGGGTGGGCCCCGGCTCATGAAGATGACAACGGCCGATCTGTGGCGGGAGTCACGCTGTAGAGCGAACGGAATCGAACCGTTCCGCGGGAAGTGTCACGCTGCGTGCGGAATCGATTACTCCACGTCAAGTCACGTGGAGGTCACGACGGTTGGTGCGGTGAGCTGACTCACAGGGCGGTCGCCCTCCTGGTGGATGCATCACGAAAAACAGGGACAAAGTGGTTGGCCGGAATGCGCTGCTACCCAAGGTAACCGTCAACTGGCCTGCGGCGATGGCGACTTGATTGATAACAGGGCGTCAGGTTCCTTAGATTGCTCCGCCGTGTGCAACGAGCACCGCTCGGGAACGTCCGCCGGCCGCGCAGAGCCAGACCGCGCAGAGCCAGACCGCGCAGCATCACCGCCGGCGGACGGGGCTGAGTGCGCCGACCGCGTCCCTGCGCGGCCGCCGCGCCCGGTCAGGGGGAGCCCCGGGTACGTAGAGAGGGATCTACATGTCCGATTGTGCCGATCACCACATCCGCAAGTCGTCGCGCAAGACGGCGGTCCTCGCCGGGGCGGTTCTGCTCGCCCCCCTCGGACTTCTCTCCGCCGGCGGCGACGCGGTGGCGGCCGACAGCGGGGTGTGGGACCGCATCGCCCAGTGCGAGAGCGGCGGCAACTGGCACATCAACACCGGCAACGGCTACTACGGCGGTCTGCAGTTCTCCGCCGGTACCTGGCGCGCGTACGGCGGGACCGCCTACGCGTCGACCGCCGACAAGGCCAGTAAGGCACAGCAGATCTCCGTGGCCGCCAAGGTGCAGAACGCCCAGGGGTGGGGCGCGTGGCCGACCTGCTCGGCGCGCGCGGGAGCGTCCGGCGGCGCGCCGGGGGCCGGCTCCTCCTCGGCAGAGTCCGGCTCGGCCGGGTCGAGCTCCTCGAAGTCCTCGGCCTCCTCGAAGTCCTCGGCCCACAAGAAGTCCACGCGGTCCACGAAGCCGACGAAGGCCGCGCGGTCGACCGGGTCCGGCTCCACGCGGGCCGAGTCCGGGGCGTCGGCGACGCGATCCACGGGACAGACCTCGCGCGGCACCTCCCGTGGCGACTACACCGTCCGCCGGGGCGACACCCTGAGCACCATCGCGGCCCGTAACGGGATGACCTGGCAGCGGGTCTACGCCGGCAACCGGGCCGTCATCGGCGGCGACCCCGACCTGATCGTCCCCGGGCAGCGCCTCACGCTCTGACCCGCTCCCGCTGAGCCGTACGGCGGCCCCGCCCGGTGAGACGCCCGGGCGGGGCCGCCGCCCGCGTACGGAGGATGTGTGGGGAAGTCGTGCATTTCCTATGATCCGTCAGCTGTCGTCCGCTCCGCGGAAACGAAGAGAAGCGGTCTTCCGAAGCGCTTCTCCGACGATTTCCCGACCGGTTATTCGCGTGGGTTGAACCCGTGCCGGAAATTGCGTTCGAATACGCCGGGAAGGGCTCCGGAACCGCTCGTACGTGTGACGGTCCGCTGTGCCCGGATGGCCGAACGGCGGTTGAAACGCGTGTCGGGATCCTGTGACAGAAGTGTGACCGGGGGGTTCCGAATCTCCGGTTCGTGTTCCGTTCGGTGGCCTTCGGGGCGCGACGCGGCCTAGCGTGGCGGTATGGCAGCGAATACCACTCCGCCCGCGGAGCCCCAGGACGATCCGGACGGGTATGTAGGCCTCGAGGCCGGGCAGGCCGAGCGGCTGGCGCGCGAACGCGGGTGGTCGACCGTGCGGTCGCTGGCGCCCGGGACGATCGTCACCATGGAGTACCGCTTCGGCCGGCTGAACCTGGAGGTGCGGGACGGCCGCGTCACCCGCGCCTGGAAGGGCTGAGGCGGCCGCCGGCGGCGCGCACGGCCCCGGTGCGGGCGGCGGAGCCCCTGACGGACGCGGCACGCCCCACGACACGGTCCTGAGCACGGCGAAGGCCCCGGTTCCGGAGGTGGAACCGGGGCCTTCGGGTGCGGGACCGGTTGTGCGTACCGGGGTCCCGCCGTCGTGCGGCGGCGTCCGCCGAGGTCAGCCGCCGGTGAGGGGTCGGGCGCCCGAGGCCGCGGCGCCGCGCGGGAGGCGGTCGGAGTGGGGCGGACGACGGCTGCCGGCCGGGGTGACCGGCGTGCGCTCCGAGCGGGTCGTGTGCGGGCCCGGGGCCAGGTAGACGGGCGAGCGCGGCGCACGGGCCGGGGTGACCGGCTCCCGGGGCGCGGCGGCCTCGTCCTGGGCCGCGGGGTGCTGCGTGAGCGGCACGGGCACCGCGACGGGGGCGGACGGCGCCGGGGCGGCGATCGCGCGGCTGCGACGCTCGCGCAGCCGGTCGCGCAGTGCGAAGATCGAGACCTCGGCGCGGGCGATCAGCGGCTCGCACCAGGGCAGCGCCAGCAGGATCAGCAGCCCGGCGGCCCAGCCGAGCACCACGTCGCTCAGCCAGTGCGTACCGAGGTAGACGGTGGTCAGGCCGACGCCGAGGGAGACGACCGCGGACACCGCGGACAGCCAGCGGCGGGCTCGCGGCGTCGAGGCCAGATACGCCAGGATTCCCCAGGTCACGACCGCGTTGGCGGTGTGGCCGCTGGGGAATATATCGCCGCCCAGGCCCATCTCGTTCGAGCCGATGGTGGTCGCGTAGTGCGGGCCCAGCCGGCCCATGCCGAGCTTCGCGGCCCCGACGGTGATGTTCAGCAGCAGCAGCGAGGCGCCCAGGGTGAGCAGCGGGCGCAGGGTGTGCTGGCGCCAGGATCTCCAGCCGAGCCAGGCGGCGACCATCACGGCGGTGGGGCCGCGCTGTCCCAGGACCACGTAGTAGTCGAGGAAGGCGTGGATCTCGGGCCACTGCTGGTACGGCCGGAAGAACATGACCTGCCAGTCGAGGCGGACCAGCCACGAGGTGACCACCACGAGCCACACGATGGCCAGATAGAAGGCCAGGGTCGCCAGCAGCAGGGCGACCCGGTGCCTGCTCATCTTCGGCACATCGATGTGGGCCGGTCGTTCCGGCTCACGGTCGAGCCTGGCGAACACCCGGTCCAGACGGGTGAGGTTTCGTTCGGTACGCACCTAAACGACGTTACAGCGAGTGAGCTCGCGACCCGGCCCAATCCGCTCGTTTGTGATGACGATGTGATGTGGGATTGCTCTCAGAACGCTGTTTATGCCCATGGAATCGCTAATCGTCGAACGTCGTCCCCTTCAATTCCTTTGATCATTCCTGGCAATAGTTTTAGGAAACGGAGGAATGAGGTTCACCGAAAAGCCGGACCCGATCAGGGGGGACCGGAGCCGTTCAGCCACCACGCCCCGTACACGGCCGAGGCCGTCGCCACGCCGGCCACGACCAGTGCCGCACGGCTCGTGCGCAGCCGGGCCAGGGCCAGCGCGAGCGGCAGCAGCAGCGGGAAGGCCGGCAGCAGCAGCCGCGGCTTCGAGCCGAAGTAGCTCGACGCGCACAGGGCGAGCGCGAGGACCGCGCCGCCGTACACCAGGAGCGCGAGCGGCTGACCCTGCCGCACGCAGACGGCGTACAGCCACAGCAGCAGGGCCACGCCGGCGATCAGCCCCAGGCCGGCGAGGGCGGCGGGGAACGACGTGAACTTGCCGGCGACGAACCGGGCGAAGGCATAGCCGCCGTCGAAGCCGTTGCGCCAGCCCGCCTGGACGTCGAGATAGCCGAGGGCGCCCCCGCCGGTGCGGTGTCCGACCCACAGGACGTATCCGGCGGCACCGAGGGGCGCGAGGAGCATGCCGAGGGCGCGCGGGGCGAGGCGGGGCCGCACGGCTCGCCGATCGCGCCCCCCGGGGGCCTCGGCGGACGGGCCGGGGGCGTGTTCGGGGGCGCGCGCGCCGGACGCGGGCGCTGTGCTGCCGATTCCCGCGAACGAGGCCTCCGCGACGGCCTCGCGGTCCCGGAGGAAGGACGCCGCGCCGGCCGCCCACACCGCCGCGACCACCGCGAGCCCCACCGGGCGGGTCAGACCGGACAACGACGCCAGCGCCCCCGCGGTCACCCACCGGCCGGTGAGCACCGCGTACAGGGACCAGGCGGCCAGCGCGGTGAACAGCGACTCGCTGTACGCCATCGACTGCACGACGCCGACGGGCAGGACGGCCCACACGAGCACCGCGCACACGCCCGCCCGCCGCCCGTACACGTGGTCGGCGACCGCGAAGACGCCCCAGGCCGCCGCGACGGAGGCACACAGGGACACGAGGAAGCCGGAGTCCGCGTACGACAGCGGGGTCGCCGCGTGCAGGAGCCTTTCCAGCCAGGGCAGCAGGGGGAAGAAGGCCAGATCGGAGTGCACGTCCCCGTTCGGCAAACGGATCTCGTAGCCGTATCCCCGCTCGGCGACCCTGGCGTACCAGAGGGCGTCCCAGCGGGCGGTGAGCAGCGTGTACGCGCTCTTGTCGCGGGCGGCGCTCCACAGGGCGAGGCCGAGCAGGCCCAGGGCGCGCACGGCCGCGAACCCCAGGAGGGCGGGGGCCGCCCGGAGCGGAGCCGCGGAGCCGGGGGGCGTCCGGCGGGTCTGGAGTTCGGTCACGGGCTCGATTATCGACGGGGCGCCCGGACCCCGGGGCCCCGAGCGCGGAAGGGGCGCGCCCGGGCGGGGAGGGAGTGGCGTACGCCACACGGGTCGCTCCTGGACGGTGAGATGTCCGCCACGTGGCCCTGGCGCGAACTCGCGTACGCTGCGTGTCACTCGTGTTCGTTTGCGCGGGCCGGAGACCACCGCTCCTCTCCGGCCGAGTCGCGGGGAGTCCCCACCCCGCGAGCCCGCCGGACCGAGGGATCACCTGGGAGGTACGTACATGTCCGGGACGACCACGGCCGCCGCTGGGCTGCGCCGGAGGACGGCCGGGGCCGGTGCCGACCGCTGGGTCGTCCTGGTGGTGCTGTGCGTCAGCCTGCTGCTGGTCGCCGTCGACGCGACCGTGCTCCACGTGGCGGTGCCCGCCGTCACCGAGGACCTGCGGCCCGGCGGTATCGAGCTGCTCTGGATCGTCGACACCTATCCGCTGGTCTGCGCCTCGTTGCTGATCCTGTTCGGCACGCTCGGCGACAAGGTCGGCCGCAGACGGATCCTGCTGCTCGGATACGCCCTGTTCGGCGTCGCCTCCGCGCTGGCCGCGTTCGCCGGGAGCGCGCAGACGCTGATCGTGGCGCGGGCGCTGCTGGGCGTGGGCGGCGCGATGATCATGCCCGCGACGCTGTCGATCCTGCGGCAGGTGTTCCCGGACCGGCGCGAGCGGGCGCTGGCGATAGGCATCTGGAGCGCGGTGGCGGCAGTGGGGGCGGCGATCGGCCCGCTGCTCGGCGGCTTCCTCCTCGAACACTTCTGGTGGGGCTCGGTCTTCCTCGTCAACATTCCGTTGATGCTGGTCAGTCTCCCGGTGGGACGGCTGCTGCTGCCCGAGTCGCGTGGCGCCGGGGACGGCCCCTGGGACGTGGCCGGCGCGCTGACGGCGGCGGCCGGACTGTTCGGCGTCGTGCTGGGCGTGAAGCGGCTGGGCGGCGGGGAGCTGGGCCCGTTCACCGTGGTGCCGCTGGCGGTGGGGGCGGTGCTGATCGTCCTCTTCGTGCGACGTCAGCGGCGGCGGACGCATCCGCTGGTGGACCTGGGGATGTTCGCGCGGCCGGCGTTCAGCACGTCGGTGGCGTGCATCGTGCTGGCCATGCTGGCGCTGGTCGGTCTCGAACTGATCGCGGCACAGTACCTGCAGCTCGTGCTCGGCCTGTCCCCCCTGCAGACGGGGCTGCGGCTGCTGCCGCTGACCTTCGCCGCGATGGCGGCGGGGCTGGCGGGGGCGCGGCTGCTGCGGGGGTTCGGGCCGCGGCGGATGGTGAGCGGGGGGTTCGTGCTCACGGCGGTGGCCGTGCTGGTGCTGACCGCGATGGGCGGGTCGGACAACGCGGGGCTGCTGCTGTTCGCGTTCCTGCTGCTCGGCTTCGGTCTGGAGACGACCTTGTTCGCGGCGTACGAGTCGATGCTGAGCGAGGCCGCACCGGAGCAGGCGGGTGGGGCGGCGGCGATCGGGGAGACGTCGTACCAACTGGGGGCGGGAATCGGCATCGCCCTCCTTGGGAGCGTGATGAACGCCGCGTACGCTCCCGGCCTGTCCTCGGTGCCCGGCGTGCCAGCGTCCGCGTCGGCGGCCGCGGGGCATTCGCTGGGCGAGGCCTATCAGGTGGCCGGGCGGCTGGGCGGACCGGCCGGGGCGGCGCTGCGGCGGGTCGCGAAGGACAGCTTCGTGCACGGGTTGCACGTCACTCTGTCGGTGAGCGCGGGGTTGTTGCTGCTGGGGGCGGTGATGGCGTTGCGGCTGCCGCGGGTGATGCAGTGCGAGGCGTCCTCGGCGGGAGTGGAGCTGCCCGCGCCTCGGGAAGTCGCGCAGTCCCGCGTCTCGGCCTGACCGTCGTCCGTCCGGTCACTCGCCCCCCCCGGAGCCCTCGCCCCGTGCCGGGCGCCCCCCGGAGCCCTCGCCCCGTGCCGGGCGCCTTCCCGGCCCTCGCCCCGTGCCGGGCGCCTCCCCGGAGTCTGCGCCCCGCGCCCCTCCCCCCGGTCGGGACCACTGGACGTGCGGGGTGTGCGGTCGTAGGGTCGGGCTGGAGAGGTTTACTAGCGGTGCTAGTTTTAGGTTTCTGCCGGAGGCTGTCGTATGTCCGCGTCCTCGAAGTTGCCCCCGTTCGACCCCGCCGACCCGCTCGGGATCGACGACCTGCTGGACGTCGAGGATCTCGCGATCCGTGACACCGTGCGCGGCTGGGCGGCGGACCGGGTGCTCCCGTACGTCGCCGAGTGGTACGAGAGCGGGGAACTGCCGGTCATCCGGGAACTCGCCCGGGAGCTCGGCGGGCTCGGGGCGCTCGGGATGTCGCTCAGCGGGTACGGATGCGCGGGCGCGAGCGCCGTGCAGTACGGGCTCGCCTGTCTGGAGCTGGAGGCCGCCGACTCCGGGATCCGCTCGCTCGTCTCCGTGCAGGGGTCGCTGGCCATGTACGCCGTCCACCGGTTCGGCTCCGAGGAGCAGAAGCGGGAGTGGCTGCCCCGCATGGCCGCCGGCGAGGTCATCGGGTGCTTCGGGCTCACGGAGCCCGACCACGGGTCCGACCCGGCCGGCATGCGGACGTACGCCAAGCGGGACGGCTCCGACTGGGTTCTCGACGGGCGGAAGATGTGGATCACCAACGGCTCCGTCGCGGGCGTCGCGGTGGTGTGGGCGCAGACGGAGGAAGGCGTCCGCGGGTTCCTCGTGCCCGCCGGCACGCCGGGCTTCTCCGCGCCGGAGATCAAGCACAAGTGGTCCCTGCGGGCCAGCGTGACCAGCGAACTCGTGCTCGACGACGTGCGGTTGCCCGCTGACGCCATCCTGCCGGAGGTCACCGGGCTGCGCGGTCCCCTCAGCTGTCTGTCCCACGCGCGCTACGGGATCGTCTGGGGTGCGATGGGCGCGGCCCGCTCGTGTTTCGAGACCGCGGTCGAGTACGCGAGGACGCGGGAGCAGTTCGGGCGGCCCATCGGGGGGTTCCAGCTCACCCAGGCCAAGCTCGCCGACATGGCGGTCGAGCTGCACAAGGGGATTCTGCTCGCCCACCATCTGGGGCGGCGCATGGACGCCGGCCGCCTGCGTCCCGAGCAGGTCAGCTTCGGCAAGCTCAACAACGTGCGGGAGGCGATCGAGATCTGCCGGACCGCCCGCACCGTGCTCGGGGCGAACGGGATCTCCCTCGAATACCCCGTCATGCGGCACGCGACCAACCTGGAGTCGGTCCTGACGTACGAGGGCACCGTGGAGATGCACCAGCTCGTGCTGGGCAAGGCGCTCACCGGGCTCGACGCCTTCCGCTGATCCGGCCCGGGGGCCGAGGCGGGGCCGGCGAGCGGCCCTGCCTCAGCTCTGGTTGAAGAAACCGTCCGTCCGATGCGCGGACGGGTCCCCGTTCACGATCTCCGTGTTGGCGGGGCTGAGCAGGAACACCCGGGTGGACACCCGCTCGATCGAACCCCGCAGGCCGAAGATCAGCCCCGCCGCGAAGTCGACGACGCGCTTGGCGTCCCCCGGCTCCATGGCGGTGAGGTTCATGATGACCGGCACGCCCTCGCGGAACAGCTCGCCGATGGCCCGCGCGTCCCGGAAGCTGTCCGGGGTGACGGTGCCGATGCGGCGGCCCTTCTCCTCGGCCGTGTCCGTCGCCACCTTCACGCGCGGGTCGGTGACCCAGGCGTCTTGCGAGTCGGTCCCCTCGGAATAGTCGTCGTCGTAGTAGCGCTCGTCATCGTTGTCGTCGACGAGGCCAAGCCAGGCACTCGCCTTGCGCACCGATCCCATGGACGCCTCCTCTCACAGCGGTTCACAGCGGTCTTTCTGCTTTCCGCATTCCCCATGGTCGTCCATGATGCGGATGTCGCGCCAAGTGGATAGACGCCGCGCGGGGGGTTTGTGACGGTACTGGTGCACAGTCAATACGTCGAGAGCCCGCGTCTCCCAAGGGTCGCACCGCATATGGCTGCTGACTGTGAGTGAAATATGATTCTTCGTGGCGGACGGGTGACGGGCGGTGCGTCCGGGTGAACCGAGTGCCCCGGATCCGGCATGACAATCGGTCGATAGCATGCGGCAGCTCAATGTCCCAAGGACGACGGGGGTTGTCGTGTTCGGAATCGTCAGGCCGTGCAGTCACCGGCTCGGAGAAAGCCTCAAGGCCCAGTGGATGGCCCATCTGTGCGGGCTGTGCCTCGCGCTGCGCGGCGATCATGGGCAGTTCGCGCGGGTCGTCACCAATTACGACGGGCTGCTCATATCGGTTCTGACGGAGGCTCAGGCCGAGCGGGCCGCCGCCGGCGGGTGGCGGCGCACGGCGGGACCGTGTCCGCTGCGGGGCATGCGCACCGCCTCCGTCGCCCAGGGCGAGGGCGCGCGGCTCGCCGCCGCCGTCTCCCTGGTGCTCGCCTCCGCCAAGGTGCGCGACCACGTCGCCGACGGGGACGGGGTGCTGGCGCGGCGGCCGGTCGCCCTCGCCGCGCGCCGGGTCGCCGCGAGCTGGGGGAGGGCCGGAGAACGCGGCGCAGCCGCCGTCGGATTCGACACCGCGGTCCTCGTCGACGCCGTGGACCGGCAGGTCGGCATCGAGGCGCTGGCCGGACCGGGCACCTCGCTGCTGACCGTCACCGAACCGACCGAGACCGCCACCGCCGCCGCCTTCGCGCACACCGCGGTCCTGGCCGGCCGGCCGGCCAACGCCGCGCCGCTCGCCGAGGCCGGCCGCCTCTTCGGGCGGCTCGCGCATCTGCTGGACGCGGTCGAGGACCAGGAGGCGGACGCGGCGGCCGGCGCCTGGAACCCGCTGACGGCCACGCACACCCCGCTCACCGAGGCCCGCCGGCTCGCCGACGACGCCCTGCACGGCATCCGGCTCGCCCTGCGGGACGTCGACTTCGAGGAGGGCGCACTGGCGCACCTGCTGCTCGCGCACGAACTGGGGCGGTCGGTGGACCGGGCGTTCGGGTCACGGTCGTGCGGACACGCGCACGAGCCGGAGGGCGGACACGGGCCGGAGGCCGGGCACGGGGCGCAGGGCGCGTTCGGCCCGCCGACCGGTCCGTACGCCCCGCGCAACCCGGCGGATCCGACCGCCCCCGTGCCGGGCAACCCGTACGGCAACCCCTACGGCGGTGAACCGCCCCGGCCGCAGAAGCGGGGCTTCCTGGCCGGCTGCGCGGTCGCGATCGGACTGTGCTGTACCTGCAAGGTGTGCTGCGCCGACGAGTTCGAGGGCCCCTGGTCGCGCAAGAAGCGCGAGGGCTGGTGCAGCGGCTGCGGCGAGTGCGACTGCGGCTGCTGCGACTGCTGTGACGCGTGCTCGTGCTGCGAGTGCTGCGCCTGCGACTGCTCCTGCTGACGTCCCGTCACCTGCCGTGTCACGTGTGGTGTGCGGCCGGTCATCGTCCGTGGCGGCGGCCCGCGCGGTGAGCGTCGGGCATCCCCGGGACGTATCTCCCGCCGAGGACGCGGACGCTCGAAAGGACGAGGGACCATGCCCGGGCGCTCTGACCAGACCGTGCCGCTCGCCGTGAAGATCGTCGTGAGCGGGGGGCTCGGGGTGGGCAAGACCACCTTCATCGCCGCCGTCTCCGAGATCGAGCCGCTGGACACGGAGGCGCCGATCACCCAGCTGTCGGTGGGCGTCGACTCGCTCGAGGGCGTCGAGTCCAAGACGGCGACCACCGTCGCGCTCGACTTCGGGCGCATCCGACTCGGTCCGGCGATCGCGCTGTACCTGTTCGGGACGCCCGGACAGGACCGCTTCTCGTTCCTGTGGGACGACCTGGTGGAGGGCGCGCTGGGCACGGTCGTCCTCGCGGACACCCGGCGCATCGAGGAGTGCTGCCCCGCCCTCGACTACTTCGAGGCGCGGGGCGTGCCGTTCGTCCTCGCCGTGAACCGCTTCGACGGGGCCGACCGGTTCGAGCTGGACGAGGTCAGGGAGGCGTTGGGCATCGCGGCGGATGTTCCCGTGCTGGAGTGCGACGCGCGGGAGCGGGGGTCCGTACGGGACGTGCTGGGCGCCCTGATGGACCGGGTGATCGGGTTCCGGGCCGCGTCCGGGCGTCAGGCGGTGGTGGCGCGAGGGTGAGGGGGGAGGGGTGCGCGTGGTGAAGACGGGACTGGCGAGGGCGGAACGCGAAAGGCGCCCGCGAACCGGGCGCGCAGGGGGTCAGCTCAACAGGAACAGGACCACACGCGACCGAAGTCGATGTGGGAGCGGGTGACCAGCCACTGCTGCGGATGCATGGGCCAAGTGGAACAGGTCTCCGGTTACCCGTCAACTGATCCGAGACGTACCGCTCACAGTTCGGACAGCCTTGACAGTGAGGGGAAACACCCCCGTACTCTCGCTGCACGGCCCTGCTGAGGGGCTCGGCCGTGTCTCCTGCCCGTGGTGAAGGCCCATCCGTGTCACGGAGCCTTCGCATGCCTTCCGAGCCCCCTGCCGTACCTCCAGCCTCCCCGCCGACGAGACGGTCCCTCGTGATCGTCGGGGCCGGGCCGCGGGGGACCGGTCTCATCGAACGGATCGCCGCCAACGCCCCCGAGCTGTACGCCGGTTCGGCGCTCGACATCCATCTCGTCGACCCGCATCCGCCGGGTGCCGGACGCGTCTGGCGGGCCGCCCAGTCGCCGCTGCTGTGGATGAACTCGCACGCCGAGGACGTCACCATGTTCACCGACGAGACGGTGCAGATGGCCGGACCCGTACGGCCCGGGCCCACCCTGCACGAGTGGGCCGGCCTCGACGGGCGGGTCTTCGCCGACCGGCAGATCCAGGGCGCGTATCTGCGCTGGGTGCACGAGCGGGCCGTCGCCGCACTGCCCCCGGAGATCACCGTGCACCACCACCCGCGGCGCGCCCTGCGGGTGAGCGGCGCGCGGGAGGAGTCCCAGCAGGTGTGGCTGGAGGGCCGGTCCCGTCCGCTGGCCGCCGACCTCGTCGTCCTCGCCCTCGGCCACCTCGACGCCGAACTCGACGAGGAGCAGAGCGCGCTGGCCGCCTACGCCGACGAGTACGGGCTGGTCCACCTCCCGCCGGACTTCACCGCCGACAGCGACCTGTCCGCGCTGGGGGCCGGCGAGACCGTCCTGGTGCGCGGCTTCGGGCTGGCCTTCGTCGATCTGATGGTGCTGCTCACCGAAGGGCGCGGCGGACGGTACGAAGGAGACGTCTACGTGCCGTCGGGGCGTGAGCCGGTGCTGTACGTCGGTTCGCGCCGCGGTGTGCCGTACCACTCGAAGATCGGTTACGACTGGACCGGCGACCGGCCGCCGCTGCCGCGTTTCCTGGGGCCTGCCGAGATCGACGCACTGCTGGCGCGGCCCGGGGGCTTCGACTTTCGGCGGGACGTGTGGCCGCTGGTGGAGAAGGAGCTGGGCTTCGCCCACTACCACCGCCTGTTCACCGCACACCCCGAGCGGACCGCGATCGCCTGGACCGACTTCGAGGAGAAGTACGAGGCCGCCGCGGAGGGATCCGAGCGTGAGGGGCTGGTGGCCTCCGCCGTGCCCGATCCGCGGGACCGGCTCGACCTCGCCGCGCTGGACCGGCCGCTGGACGGGGTGACGTACGGGTCCTTCGAGGAGTTCCAGGACGGGCTGCGCGCCTACGTCGAGAACGACCTGAGCCGCCGTCACGACCCGGGGAACAGCCCCGACCTGGCCGTCTTCCTGGGGTTGCTGTCCGTGTACGGGCAACTGGTCCGGCTCGGCGGCATCGGCTCCGGGTGGCACGGGTTCTTCAGCCACCTCGCCTCCGGACCGCCCGGCCCCCGGCTGCGGCAGCTGCTCGCGCTGTCCCGGGCGGGCGTGGTCAGGTTCCTCGGCGCCGACATGACCGTACGCGCCGAGGACGGCGTGTTCCGGGCGTCGGGCGCGACGGTGCCGGGCTTCTCGGTTCAGGCGCGGGCGCTGGTGGAGGCCCGGCTGCCGGAGCCGACGCTGCGGCGCGCCCTCGACCCGCTGCTGCGCGCTCTGCACACCGAGGGCGCCGACGAGACCCCGGACGGGCTGCTGCGGGTGGACCGCGCGGACGGGCGGGTCCTGGACCGGGCCGGCCGGCCCCACCCGCGGCGGTTCGCCGTCGGGCCGCACACCGACGGACGCACGCCGGGCGCGTTCACCCGACCCCGCACGGGCGGTCCCGCGTTCCGGCAGAACGACGCCACCGCGCGGGCCGCCCTGGTGTTCCTGCGGGACCTCGGCGCCGACGCCGTCGGGTGAACCGGCCCGTCACCACGCGAACGCCTGCCCAGCGCGGACAGATCCGAAGCGCCACAGAAAGGGTTCCTCCCCATGACCTCATCGCCCGGCCGGGGTCTGTTGCACCTGGCCGCCGCCGTCGACCGGCCCGACGAGCCCGGGGGGCACGACGCCGGCCCCTATGTCGAGCTGGCGCGACTCGCCGAGCGCGGCGGGCTCGACTTCGTCACGCTGGACGACGGCCTCGCCGGACCGGGCTTCGACGCGCCGGCCGTTCTGTCACGGGTGGCCCCGGCCACGCGGCGCGTCGGACTCGTGCCCACGCTCGCCGTCCCTGCCGAACCCTTCCAGGCCCGGGCGGCGATCGCCGCCCTGGACCGGGTCAGCCGGGGCCGGGCCGGCTGGCGGATCGACGTCTGCGCGCAGGAGGAGACCCGGCTCCCCGGCCGTCCGGTCGGGGAGCCGGACGAGCGGTGTCAGGAGTCCGGCGCGGTCGCGGAACCGGCGGCGAGGGCACGGGACGGCCGGGAGGACGGCGCCGGGACGCGGGAGGTGCGCGGCGGCCGCCGCGCCGACCGCGACACGCTGCACCACGTCGACTTCGGCGGCGCCGCCTTCACGGCGAAAGGGCCGTTCGAGGGTCCCGGATCTCCGCAGGGCGGCCCCGTGCGCGTCGCCGACGCCACCGAGGGGCACGGCCGGGCGCTCGCCGCGCGCCATGCCGACGTCGCCCTGGTCCGCGCGGCGAGCCCCGCGCTGGCCCGCGCCGCCCGGGACCGGCTGCGGTCCGAGGCGGCCGGGGCCGGACGCGACCCGTACTCGCTGCGGGTCATGGCGAGTCTGCTGATCGACCTCGGCGACGGCGAGCACGCCGCCGATCCCGGGCACGGCGGAGGCGGTCCCCGGCAGACCCCACAGGGACCGCTCTACCGGGGCGGCCCCGTCGACCTCGCCGACCTGATCGTGTCCTGGCGTCAGGAGGGCGCCGTCGACGGCTTCCACCTCATCCCCGTCGAACCGCGCCGGGATCTGGAGCGCCTGGTCAACGGCACGGTGGCGCTCCTCCAGCACCGCGGCCTGTTCCGCACCTTCTATCCGGGCAGCACGCTGCGCGAACACCTGGGGCTCGCCCGGCCCGCCAAGCGGATCGCGGGGGGAGCGGCCTGAGAGGCGCGCGAGAACAGCGCGCTCTCCTCCTCGGCACACCGCCCGGACCGCCGAACCCGTCCGACGGGCGCTCACTCTGACGGGGCGTGGGGCGACCGGCGCGAGAGCCGGCGCCCGGGCGTCGCGTCGAGCGGGACGCCGTCTCGCGGTGCGAGGGCAGGGGGTCATCCGGACGGGCGAATTCCGGACACCCCGGGGACGGAACGGCCGAAACCGCGACGCCGGCGCCCATCGCGGCCGAGTCCGCCGGGCCGGACGTGGACCCGGAGCAGCTCACCCCGCGAGTCACGTGCAGGTCAGGTGCGGTCAGGTGCGGTCGACGAGCGCGGCGACCGGGAGCGGGCCCCGGCGCGAGCGCGGGGCCGGTCCGCGACCGGCGGGCGGTGCCCGGGTCCCGGCCCTCAGCGGCGGCGTCCCCGCGCCGGTCCGCGACAACGCCCCGGGGACGCGTGCCGCCGACCGGTGCTCGGAGGCGGCCCGGCACGGATCCGGGGGCGGCCGGCCGGGCGCACCGGGCGACGCCGGGACGGTCCGCCGCGTCCGCGGCCGGCCGTGCGGCGGGACGGCTCACCGGACGCGGCGTTCGCCGACGCCACCGGCGGGACGACCCGCGGGCGCGTCCGGTTCCCGCACTCCGGCGCACCGGACGCGGACGGCCGCACGCATCCTGTTCTCCGGACGGGCTTAGTGCCTCCGTGCGCCATTGCCGCCACTTCGGTCCGTCCGCTCCCTCCGCCGGGGAAGGCATGGGACGTGGCGGTCGAGGCAGGAGAACGCAACCCGGTCTGAGCTGGGGCAAGAGGGCTGCAAGAGGGACCGACTCACGCAGTTCGTTCCATGTCTGACGGCCGAAAGGCGCCCTTGCGCCTACCGGCCGTTCGGCCGAATACTCCCCCTCAGCGCTTGTCAGGGTCACGGCGTGTCCGCAATCCGGACGAACGTCGGCCCTGGCTGCGCCTCACGGGCTCCGACCCCACACGACGAGCCCCCGACTTCCCCTGGGAGGGAACGAAACGTGAGGAACAAGCGCACCACCCCCACCACCCCCATGAGCGGCATCTCGAGACGGACCCGGCTGACCGCCGTCGCCACCGGACTCGTGGCCGCGGCCGCCATCGCGATCCCCCACGCGAGCGCGGCGGACGACACGGCCTTCAGCGCGGCCGAACTCCAGAGCGCCGGAGCCTCGGTGCTCAAGGCGGACGTCCCGGGCACCGCCTGGGCGGTCGACGGCAAGACCAACCGACTGGTCGTCACCGTCGACAGCACGGTCTCCGACTCCGAGATCGCGAAGATCAGGCAGCAGGCGGGCGGCAACGCCGGCGCGCTCACGATCAAGCACACCCCCGGCAAGTTCACCAAGCTCATCGCCGGCGGCGACGCCATCTACGGCGGCGGCTACCGCTGCTCGCTCGGTTTCAACGTCCGCAGCGGCAGCACCTACTACTTCCTCACCGCCGGGCACTGCGGCGAGGTCGCCTCCACCTGGTACTCCAACTCCGGGCAGACGACGACCCTGGGCACCAACGTCAGCTACAGCTTCCCGACCAACGACTACGCGCTGGTCCGCTACACCAACACCTCCGTCACCAAGTCCGGCACCGCGGGCAACACGGACATCACCAGCGCGGGGACGCCCAGCGTCGGCGCCACCGTCTACCGTGACGGCTCGACCACCGGCATCCACAGCGGCCGCGTCACCGCCCTGAACGCCACCGTCAACTACGGCGGCGGCGACGTCGTCTACGGCATGATCCAGACCAATGTCTGCGCCGAGGGCGGTGACTCCGGCGGCGCGCTGTACTCGACCAGCGGCGTCGCCTACGGCCTCACCTCCGGCGGCAGCGGCAACTGCAGCTCCGGCGGCACCACCTTCTTCCAGCCGGTCGTGGAGGCCCTGAACGCCTACGGCGTCAGCGTCTTCTAGCCCGTCAGTCCGGCAGCCGTCCCCGGGCCCCCGCGCGGCGATTCGCGCGCGGGGGCCCCTCGTCGTCCGGAGCCGTCCGGAGCCGTCCGGAGCCCGTTCGTCCGGCTCTGACAAAAGCCCCGGCGGGTGCTGCGCACTTGTGAGCACCGCCCGGCCGCCCGGCCGGCGCGGCCCTACCGTCCGGCTATGAACACGAGTCGCAGCACAGGAAGAACCGCGAAAGCCCTGCACAGCGCCGCGCTAGCGGTGCTGCTGACCGCGGGCGCCCTCACCGCGGCCGCTCCGAACGCCCGGGCCGGGGCGGCGCGGACCGAGACGCCCGTGGCGTCGACGAGTCCAATCGCCGGGGTGACCGAGACGGCGGTACGGCTGAGGGCGCCGCTGCCGGCCTCCTTCGGCGCGCGCCCGGCGGCGTGCGACTGGCTGTCGTACCTGCGCTACCGCTCCGCCGACGGTCCGGCGGCGTCGGCCGACGCCGACCGCGTCCTCGTCGCCCAGCCGGGCATCCTGGAGGGCGCCGGAGCCTTCGACAGCGTCGCCCGCAACACCGTGGCGCGCGCCGCGGCGCAGGGCCTGCACATCGAGTTCTGGGCCCTGGACCGGCGCTCCAACTGCCTGGAGGACCACACCGGCGTCGACTCCGGCGACCAGCACGCGGCCGTCGACTACTACTACCGGGGCAGGCAGGTCGGCGGGCGCTCCTTCGCCGGCTTCGTCGGCAACGAGCGGCTGGGCTGGATGGCGAGGCTCGGCGTTGAGCAGACCGTCCGCGACCAGTACGACCTGCTCACCGCCGAACTGCCCGACCAGCGCGTTCGGGAGCGCAAGGTGCTGTGCGGCGGCCACTCGCTCGGCGGAGTCCTCACCGGGTACTTCGCGACGGCCGACTTCGACGGCGACCGCGCCACCACCGCCGACGCCGGCTACCGGCAGTGCGCCGGCTACTTCGCCCTCGACACCACCGTCTCCACCTCGCTCGGCGACCTCAGCGGCAGCATCCCGGACGACACGAACCTGCCCGACGTCGGCCTCGGCTACGGCGTCGTCCAGGCGGGGCTCGACGGCGGAGTGCTGCCGCGCTCGCTGTCGGCGCCGGTCCTGCTCAACCCCGAGACCATGACGCTGCTGGCCATCGCGGGTCTCGGCGCCGTGCGGGATCCGGGCGGCGAGGCCGATCTGCCGTCCTATCTGCCCTCCGGCCTCAACGTCGAGGCCACCAACCGCTTCCTGTTCTCCAAGGACGCCGCCGTCTTCCTCACCGGCTCGCCCGCGGTGAAGGACTTCCGGCTGACCAACGCGGCGGTGCTCGGGGCGCTGCTGGACGACAACTCCGTGCCGCTGGCGTTCCTGCAGAGCAGCGTCGGCTTCTTCGACGGCGGGCCCGTGGTCGACAAGAGCTTCCCCGTCGCCAACGGCGACGGCCGGCAGCCGGGACTGTTCGGCATCGCGTACAAGGCCATCCCGGAGCAGCCGCACGGTCCGCTCTACACCTGGCGCGACTACGACCGGGTCGGCGACGCCGACGATCCGGGGTACCGGTCCGCCGACGGGACGCCGTTCACCGGCGCCGACAAGGAGGTCACCGCTCTCGGGGAACTGGCCCGCAGCCTCGCCGAGCAGCCGCTGGACTTCACCGAGCAGTACTTCCCGACCAAGCTCGTCACCGATCTCGAACTGGCCGGATCCCCACAGGTGAAGCGGCTCGTCGCGCACCCGGAGGGGCTCACCGCCAAGCCGACGCTCACCGTGCTCGCGGGCGACGGACTGCTGGCCGGGCGCATCCCGGCCGACCTGCACCCGCTGGTCGCCGACGGCTACCAGCACCTCGACGTGCTGACCGCGGCCCCCGTGCAGAACAACGGCCGGCCCGAGCCCGTCTCTACCGGTCTCACCGCGTTCGCACGCGACCCCCGCTAACCCCCTCGCCGGCCGCAGCGGCGCCCGCACGCGCACGGGGGAAGGGCCCGGGAGGAAGATCCTCCCGGGCCCTTCCCCCGTGGGGGAGGAGGCGCACAGCCTCCGCGGGGCGCAGCCTCAGGCGCTCAGATCCTGCCCGCCGCGAAGACGGCCGCCGCGTCGGCGTTCGCCGTGTAGCCGAGGTGCGCCAGCACGTCGCCGCCGCCGTTCTGGCAGATGGGGTCGCCCTGGGCGCAGAAGTCGACGGTGCGGCTCTGGTAGGCGCCGGTGACGCTCTTGCCGAGGGCCCGGATCGGGTTGCCGAACAGCAGCACCGCCGCCACCCTCGGTTCGAGGGCGGCGGGGATCGTGGCGACGATGGGGCTGCCGACCACCGCGCCCGCGCTGCTGACGCCGACGGAGTTGTCGACGACGTTCGCGCCCTGCGAATAGCCGACGAGGACGAACCGCTGATTCGGGCAGGCCGCTGCCTGGCTTCTGACGTGGTTCACCAGATCCGTGTTGCCCTGCGCGGCCGAGGTGAGGGATAGGTCCGCCGGATAGTTCACCTTGTAGCTGGAAAGGCTTTTGCCCGTCAGTTTCCGCTGTAGAGCGGAATAGACCGGGTCGCCGACGATCAGGCCGAGCGTGCCCGGTTCGAAGGTGCCGCGGGCGGCCACGACGTCGACATCCGAGCAGGCGGCGGCCGATGCGGCGGGCGCGCTGAGGCCGGCCAGCGCGACCCCGCCGAGCAGGGAGAGCGCGGCGAGGCACGAGCGAATACGCATGGGGGAGATCCTTTGCGGGTGTGGCGCCGTGGAGCGCCTGGGGGAAAGGACATCCCGAAGGTATTCGCTTTTCCTGCAATGTTGTTATGAACGGGAATTCAGAAACTCCCGGTTTTTTGTTGCCGATATGAGCCCCGCGAAATCGCCTACGGGGCCTGGTCGCCCGCCCCCCGCAGTTCCTCGGCGCGCAGCGCCAGGATGAGGTCCAGCCGGGTGGCGGGCTCGTGCAGCGCGTCGCCGAACAGCTTCTCCAGCTGGCGCAGGCGGTAGCGGACCGTCTGCGGGTGGACGTGCAGCCGGGTGGCGACGTCGGGCACGTTGCTGCCGCCGAGGAGCCAGGCCAGCAGCGTCTCGGCGAGCCGGGGGCGCTGTCCCTCGGACACCGCGTCGAGCGGGGCGAGGACCCGCGACTCCAACTGGGCGAGCAGCGGCTCGTCGGCGTGCAGCAGCAGGGTCGACAGATGGTCGGCGCACCGCACCACGCCCTGCCGGGGCAGCACCCCACGGCCCATCAGCCCCAGGGCCCGGGTGGCCCAGTGCAGCGACTGGGCGGCCTCGGCGAGCGGGACCGTGGGGCCGATCGCCGCCGGCCGGCCGCGCAGCGCGAGGGCGAACGCCCGCCCGCCGAAGCGGCCGGAACCGTCCGGGTCGGGCACCAGCATCCGCGGCGGCCGGGACGCCATGTCCACCAGCGCCCCGGCGGCCGCCAGCGGCCGTTCCTCCTCGCGCTGCTCCGCGGTGGCCGCGAGCGCGACGACCGCGACCTGCCGCGGCACCGACCAGCGCGCGCCGTGCGCCAGGTCCTGCACGGCCTCCGGGGACACCGGACCGTCGCCGAGCAGCAGGTCGAGCAACCGCCTGCGGCGACGCTCCAGCTCGTCCGTGCTGCGCAGCCGGGCCTCCGCGTAACCGGCCGCGGCCGCCTCCGCCACCTCGTGGACGGTCCGGAACGCCAGCTCGCCCAGGGCCGCCACGACCGTGGAGTCCAGCCCGAGCTCCTCGGCGGTGCGGCCCATCAGCCGCCAGGCCCGCAGCCCTCCGACGCGCAGCGCGGACTGCAGCGCGTCCAGGCTGCGGCCCTCCAGGGCTTCGCCCCGGCCGAGTTCGTAGTAGGTCGCCGCGATCGCGTCGCCCTGGCCGCGCGGGTCGGCGATGTGGTCGACGAAGAGGGTGAGGGCCTGCACGACGCCGGCCCTGAGGTGCGCGCGGTACGCGCCGTCGGCCGGCCGCGCGTACTCCGGGACCTGACCGCGCACCTCCGCCTCCACCTCGTCGGCGACGGATTCGAGTCGGGCGCGCAGCAGTCTGGCCAGGTCGGCCGGCACCGGGGAGGCTCCGAAGTCCTCCGGCACGCCGTGCGGGGTGGGGGAAGCCACGGCGGACACTCCTTTCACCCGGAAGCGGCTCACCCGCGGGCCGTTGCCCGTGGGGCGAGGGGGCAGTCCCGTGTTGGACGGACGTCCCCTGCGCTCCGTTCCGTGCCCCGGCGCCGCCGGCGTCACTCCGGCACCCCCAGCGCACGGGCGAGCATCGGCCATGACGCGGTGAACTCCCGCTTCCAGTAGGTCCAGCTGTGTCCTCCTCCCGCGTAGTAGTGGGTGGTGACCGGGATGCCGAGCAGCGCGAGCGTGTCGGTGAAGCCGTGGGCGGAGGGCCACAGGGCGCTCTCCAGCGCCTCGGGCAGCCAGTCGCCGCTGCCGCCCGCCACCCCGCTGCCGCTGGAGACGTACAGGCTGGTGCCGCGCAGCCCCGCGGCCCGGGCGCGCGGGTTGAAGTCGCGCCAGGTGAGGAGGTTCAGCAGGGGGTTGCCCCACAGGGCGAGGGGCAGCAGGTTCTCGCGGGCGACGATGGCGTCCACGATCGGCGGGACGCCCGGCGCGGTGGTGTCGAGGATGCCGCTGTAGGAGGCCGCCGCGGCGAACCGGCCGGGGTGGCGCGCCGCGTGCGCCATCGCACCGTAGCCGCCGGTGGAGACCCCGGCGACGGCCCGCACGCCGGAGGCCCGGTAGTCCCGGGCGAGCAGCGCCGGCACCTCCTCGACCTGGAAGGTCTCGTAGTCGGGACCGCTGCGCCAGTCGGTGGGAATGCCGGTGGGGCCGGCGTCCGGGATCGCCACGATCAGCTCCCGTCCTCGGGTGAAGGACTCGATGTCCGTCTCGCGGGTCCAGGAGGTGTAGTCGTCGTGGGCGCCGTGCAGCAGATACAGGACGGGATAGGTGCGGTCGGGCCGGGCGTCGAAGTCGGACGGGAGGATCAGCCGCAGCGGCGCGCTGCGGCCGAGGGCCGGGGACGCCACGGACACGTCCAGGGTGCGCGGTCCGATCCGGGTCGCCGCCCGGGCCGTCACGCTCCCGGCGGCGCCGAACAGCGCGGTCAGGCCGACGGCCGTCGCGGCTCTGGTGACGGCTCGTCGGGACACTGCGGTGGGGGGCTGGGACATGGCGGCTCCTCGTCGTCCGGTTCAGCGGGTCTCGGCGAGCGCCCGCCGCAGATGGGCGGCGAGCTCGTCGACGTGCGGGGGGTCGAGCAGCGACAGATGGTGGCCCCCGACCGGTACGACCGTCAGCCGCGGGCACACCTCGTCCCAGCCCAGGGCCTCGTCGTCGCGCTCGTAGGCGGGGTCGCGCACGGTGTGCGGGGCGGGCTCGGCGGCCCGGTACAGCACCACCCGCCCCTCGTAGGGCCCCGGACGGTGGGCCTCGCCGGTTCTGAGGTCCAGGTAGGAGGAGCGCTGGTGCTCCAAGGCGGCGGCCGGCACGTCCGCGGCCTCGCGCAGGGCGCGCAGCACGGCGTCGATGCGCTCGCCGTCGTCGTCCGTGGCGACGAGCTCGTCGTAGGGCAGCTCCAGCCGGACCCCGTGGACGTCGGCGACGTGCCGGGCGAAGCCGGTCAGGTGGGCGCGGATCCGGTCGGCCCGGGTCACGCCGGGCAGGGGCAGAGGGCGTACCGAGTCCAGGAGCGCCACCAGCTCCACGTCCCGGCCGGCGGCGGTCAGCTGCCGTGCGGTCTCCTGGGCGAGGAAGCCGCCGAAGGACCAACCGGCCAGCAGACACGGTCCGTCGGGGTGGACCGCGGTGATCGTCTCGGCGTACCGGCGCGCCCTCTCCGGCACCGTGCGGGCCTGCTCGACGCGCTCCAGCCCGTACACCGGCCGGTCGTCCCCGAGCCGGTCGACGAGTGCCCGGTAGACGTCGGTCGTGCCGCCGGCGGCGTGCAGGAGGAAGAGCGGGGCCCGCGCGCCGCCGGCCCGCAGGGTGCGCAGCGGGGAGTCCCTCTCCTCGGCGGGCAGCGCCCGCCGGATGTGCTCGGCGGCCTGCTCGACCGTGCCGGCGCCGAGCAGGGCGCGCAGCGGCAGTTCGATCCCGAACTCGGCTTCGAGGGCGGTGCGGACGCGGACGGCCATGAGGGAGTCGAGCCCCAGGTCGGCCAGGGCGGCGGTGGGCGCTACGCGGGCCGCCGGGTGGCCGGTGACCGCGGCGATGTGATGGCGCAGGCGGCCGGTGGGGGAGGCGTCCTCGGGGGCGGTCGTCGCCACGGCCGGGACGGGCGTCGTCGCCGGGCGGCCGTCGGTCCACCAGTGCCGTCGGCGCCGCCAGCGCGGCGCGGGCAGGTCGATGACGCGGCCCCGCGGCAGCGGCAGCCGTCCGCCGGCCGCGTACAGCGCCCCCACCCGGGTCAGGAACGCGGCGAAGTCGTCGGCGTCGCGGCGCAGTGTGCCCAGGACGAGCGCGCCGGGCGCCGCGCCGGCGATCGCCCCGGTCAGCACCGGGTGGGGCGAGATCTCGACGAAGGCGGTGTGGCCGTCGGCCGCGGCGGCCGCCACGGCCCGGTCCAGGCGCACGGGCCGCCGCAGGTTCGCCGCCCAGTGCGCGGCGTCGAACCGCCCCTCGCCGCGCGGGTCGTCCAGGACGGTGGAGTACACCGGGACGCGCGCCCGCCCGCCCCGGACGTCGGCCAGCGCCGCGGTCAGCTCCGGGAGCAGCGGATCGACCTGGGGGGAGTGCCCGGCGCCGGCGACCCGCAGGGCGCGAGCGGCCCGCCCCCGCTCCCGCAGCGTCCGCACCAGCCGGGCGACCGCCTCCTCCTCGCCGGTGACGACCTGCTGGCCGGGCGCGGAGTGCACGGCGACCTGCACGCCGGGGAACTGCGCCGCCAGGGCGCCGAGTTCGTCGTCGTCGAGGTCGACGACGGCCATGGCCCCGCCGCGCAGCCCGCCGAGCAGCCGGGAACGCACGGCGACCACCCGGGCCGCGTCCGACGCCTCCAGCGCGCCCGCGCACACCGCGGCGGCGACTTCGCCCACCGAGTGCCCGATCACGGCGGCGGGCTCCACGCCCTGGGCGCGCCACAGCTCCGTGAGCGCCAACTGCGTCCCGAACAGCACGGGTTGGGCGACCTCCACGCGGTCCAGATCGGCGCCCGAGGCGAGCAGGTCGTACAGGGACAGACCGCAGTGCGGGGCCAGCGCGACGTCGAGCTTCTCCACGGCCGCGGCGAAGACGGGTTCCTCGGCCAGCAGCCGGCGCCCCATCCCGGCCCACTGGCTGCCGTGCCCGGAGAACACCCACACGGGCCCGCGCCCGACCAGCCGGCGCTCGTCGGCGACGACCCGGGGGTCGGGCCGGTCCTGAGCCAACGCGTCGAGCGCGTCGACGAGTTCCTCCCGGTCGCGGGCGGTGACGGCGACCCGCACCGGGCCGCGGCCGGTCCGCCCGGCGAGGGTGCGCGCCACGTCGGCCGGGTGCGCCGCGCTCCCCTCGGGCGTGCGCAGCCACTCGGCCAGCCGGGCCGCGGTGTCCCGGACGCGGGCGGCGTCGAGGTCGGAGAGGAGATGGAGGCGGGCGGCCGGTTCCTCGGCGGGCGGCGGCGGCAGAACGGCCGGTCGCCGTTCCTCCAGCACCGCGTGGGCGTTGGTGCCGCCGAACCCGAACCCGGACACCCCGGCGGTGGCCGTCCCCCCGTAGCGGGGCCACGGCTCCGGCTCGGTCACCACCCGCAGCCGCCCGTCGTCCAGGGCGCTGCCCCGCGCGCAGTGCAGGGACGGCGGGACGAGGTCGTGGTGCAGCGCGAGCACCGTCTTCACCAGCCCGGCGATGCCCGCGGCGGACTCCAGATGACCGAGGTTGCCCTTGACGGAGCCGAGCAGCAGCGGCTGGTCGGCGTCCCGGCCCGCGCCGAGCACCGCGCCGAGCGCGCCCGCCTCGATCGGGTCGCCCAGCGGGGTGCCGGTGCCGTGCGCCTCGACGTGGTCGATGTGCGCCGGATCCAGCCCGGCACGCGCGTACGCGGTGGCCAGCAGGGCCCGCTGGGCGGCCGGGTTGGGCGCGAGGAGACCGCCCGAGCGGCCGTCGGAGTTGACGGCGGTGGCGCGGATGACGGCGAGGACCCGGTCGCCGTCGCGTTCGGCGTCGGACAGCCGCTTCAGCAGCACGGCCGCACAGCCCTCGCCGCGGCCGATGCCGTCGGCCGCCGCGGAGAACGGCTTGCACCGTCCGTCCGGCGCGAGGGCGCCGGCCCGCCGGAAGGCGACGGTGACGGCGGGGGAGAGCAGCACGTTGACCCCGGCGGCGATCGCCGCGTCGACCTCGCCGGTGCGCAGACTGACGCAGGCCTGGTGCACGGCGACCAGCGACGACGAGCAGGCGGTGTCGACGGCCGTGCTCGGCCCCCGCAGGTCCAGCACGTACGCCACCCGTCCCGCCGTCACGCTCAGCGCCCCGCCGGCTGGCGCCCAGGGGTCCACCGCGGCCGGGTCGGCGCCGGTCAGCGAGCCGTACTCCGGGGCCGAGACGCCCACGAACACGCCGGTCGCCGTGCCGGCGAGGGACGCGGCCGGGACGGACGCGTGGTCGAGGGTCTCGTGGACGACCTCCAGCAGGATCCGCTGCTGCGGGTCCATCACCGCGGCCTCGCGCGGGGTGACGTGGAAGAAGTCCGCGTCGAACCCGGCGATGTCGTCGAGATAACCGCCGTACCGCGGCGCCTCGGCGGGCGGGAACGCGGTGAAGTCGCGCCACCGGTCCTCCGGCACCCGCCGGATCGCGTCCACGCCCCCGTTCAGCAGCCGCCAGTAGTCCGCCGGCCCGTGCACGCCCCCCGGCAGCCGGCAGCCGACCCCGATGACCGCGACGGGCTCGCCGGACGGCCCTCGCTCCGGCGCGGCCGACGCCGCGGCCGGGAGGGCGGCCGGGAGGGCGGCCGGGGAAGCGCTCCCCCCGGCCGCCGCCCCGCACAGGTGCGCCACCAGGGCGTCGCAGGTGGGGGCCTCCCACAGCAGCGTCGCCGGCAGCTCGCGCCCCGTGGCCCGGGAGAGCTCCCCGGCCAGCACCACCGCGTCCCGGGAGGACATGCCGAGGTCCGCCAGCGGCCGGTCCATCGCGACGTCAGCGGCGGGCGTGCCCTGCCAGGAGGCCGCCCGGCCGGCGATCAGCCGGCGCAGCGTCCCCGCGTCGACGGCCGTCATCCGGCCGTCCCCGTCGGATAGGCGCCCGCCAGGTACCGCTCCCGGGCCAGCGTCCGCGACACCTTTCCGCTGGACGTGCGGGGCACGGCGCCCGGCGGCACGAGGACGACGTCGGCGAGCCGCAGCCCGTGCCGGGCGGACACGGCCGCCCGCACCGCGCGCACCAGGGCCGGCACGTCGATCTCGGCGAGGCCCGTGGTGCGCGCGTGCTCCGCCACGACGGCCGCCCGCTCGCCCTCGGGGCCGGGCACGGCGAACGCGGCGAGCCGATCGCGCCGCACGGCGGGATGCGCCTCCTGGACCGTGGCCTCCACGTCCTGCGGATAGTGATTGCGGCCGTCGACGACGATGAGGTCCTTCAGCCGCCCGGTGACGACCAACTGCCCGTCCACCACCGTCCCCAGGTCCCCGGTGCGCAGCCAGCCGCCCGATCCCCGCGCGCCGCCCGCCGGGCCGGTGAGCGTCGCGTCGAAGACGCGGCGGGTCGGACGGCTCTGCTGGTGGTAGCCGCGTCCGACGTTGGGGCCGCGCACCCAGATCTCGCCCACCTCCCCTCCGGGCAGGGCCGTGCGGGACGCCGGGTCGGCGATGCGGACCTGCTGCCCGACCGGGGAGCCGCAGCCGGCCAGCAGCACGGCGTCGGGATCGTCGGGCCGCGCGGGCAGGGCCTTCCCGGCGGCCAGGGCGTCGCGGTCGAACGCGAACCGGCGCAGCGGCTCCCGGGGCCGGGCGGCGCTGACGAAGACGGTGGCCTCGGCGAGCCCGTACGACGGGCAGTGCGTGCGGGGAGCGAGCCCCTGGGCGGCGAAGGCGGCGTGGAAGGCGTCGGCCGTGCCGGGGCGGACCGGCTCACTGCCGTTGATCAGGGCGGCGACCGCGTCCAGCCGCAGCTCCGCCTTCTGGGCGTCGGTGACGGCCGAGGCGCAGTAGTCGTAGGCGAAGTTGGGCGCGGCGCTCACCGCGCCAGGATGGGCGGCGAGCAGCCGCAGCCAGCGTGCGGGCTCGTGCAGGAACGCGGCCGGGTCCATGAGCACCGACAGCAGTCCCCGCACGACCGGGGCGGCGACGCTCAGCACGAGTCCCATGTCGTGGTACAGCGGCAGCCAGCCCACGCAGGTCGCCGGGCCCTCGTCGGGGACGTAGACGGTCAGCGCCTGGTGGGCGTTGGCGACGACGTTGGCGTGGGTGATCTCCACGCCCGCCGGGGTCCGGGTCGAGCCCGAGGTGTACTGCAGGTAGGCGACGGCGGCTGCGTCCGGCGTGACCGGTCGCCGGTCGTCGGCGGCCTCGTCGGGCACCAGGTCGGCGGCGACGACCGTCACCGCGTCGTCCGCGCACAGCCGCCGCACCTCGTCGAGGGCGTCGCTCGTCGTGACGACGACCGCCGGCCGGGCGTCGGCGAGCACGGCCGAGAGCCGGTCGTCGTGCCCGGGCAGACCCGGCGGATACAGCGGCACGGCGACCGTGCCGGCGGCGAGCGCGGCGAGGAACGCGGTGACGTACTGCGTGCCCTGCGGGCACAGCAGCGCGACGCGCGCCCCGGGTCCGGCCTCCTCGGCGAGCCGGGCCGCCAGGGCCCGCACCCGAAGGTCCAGGCGGCGCCAGGTCAGGGTGCGGTGGACGCCCCGCGGGTGCGCGGCGGGGTGGTCGACGAAGGTGAACGCCCGGCGCTCGGGGACGGTCTCGGCCCAGTGCCGCACGTACTCCGGCAGGCTCCGGCAGACGGGCGTGAGCGGGGGGCGGGGGGTGTCCGTCACGGACGGCTCCTCACACGGTCAGAGCGGGATGTTGCCGTGCCGGCGCTCCGGCATCGGGGCGCGCTTGCCGCGCAGCGCGCGCAGGGCGCGACAGACGTGGGCGCGGGTGTCGCGGGGGGCGATGACGGCGTCGACGTATCCGCGCTCGGCGGCGAGATACGGGGTGCCGTGGGTGCTCTCGTACGCGGCGATCAGGCGGGCGCGCAGCGCGTCGGGGTCGTCGGCGGCGGCGAGTTCGCGCCGGTGCAGGACGCCGACGGCGCCCTCGGCGCCCATGACCGCGATCCGGGCCGTGGGCCAGGCGAGGTTGACGTCGGCGCCCAGGTGCTTGGAGCCCATCACCGCGTACCCGCCGCCGTACGCCTTGCGCACCACCACGGTGACCTTGGGGACGGTCGCCTCGGCGTAGGCGTACAGCAGTTTGGCGCCGCGCCGGATGATCCCGCCCTGCTCCTGGCGGACGCCGGAGAGGTAGCCGGGAACGTCGGCGAAGGTCAGCAGCGGGATGCCGAACGCGTCGCAGAACCGCACGAAGCGCGCGGCCTTCTCGGAGGCGTCGATGTCGAGGACCCCGGCCGCGTGCAGCGGCTGGTTGGCGACGACGCCGACCGGAGCGCCCTCGACGAGGGCCAGCGCGCAGACGATGTTGGGCGCGAACAGCTCCTGGATCTCCAAAAGTTCGCCGTCGTCGACGACCGCCCGCAGGACGTCGCGCATGTCGTAGGCCTGCGCGAGCCGGTCCGGCACGATCTCGTCCAGCCGCGCGCCGGGGTCCGCGGCGCCCGCGGCGGCCGGCGCGTACCGCGGGGGCGGCTCCAGGTTGTTGGCGGGCAGGTACGACAGCAGGTCGCGGACGGTGTCGAGGGCGTCCATCTCGTCGGCGGCGAGGAAGTGGGCGTTGCCGTTCACGGTGTTGCTGGCGCGGGCGCCGCCCAGCTCCTCGGCGCTGGTGCGTTCGCCGGTCACCGTCTCGATGACGTCGGGTCCGGTGACGAACATGTGCGAGGCGCCGTCCACCATCACGGTGAAGTCGGTGATGGCCGGCGAGTACGCGGCCCCGCCGGCGCACGGCCCCAGCACGACCGAGATCTGTGGGATCACCCCGGACGCCTGGACGTTGCGGCGCACCAGCTCGGCGTAGAGGGCGAGCGAGGCGACGCCCTCCTGGATGCGGGCGCCTCCGCCGTCGTTGAGCCCGACGACCGGGCAGCCGGTCTTGAGGGCGAGGTCCATCAGGGCGATCGTCTTCTCTCCGAACGCCTCGCCCATGCTGCCGCCGAACACCGTGGAGTCCTGGGCGAACACGCAGACCGGACGTCCGTCGACCGTGCCGTAGCCGGTGACCACGCCGTCGCCGTACGGCCCGCGGGCGCCGTCCCCGGCGGGCCGGCCCCGGACGAACAGGCCGGTCTCGGTGAACGAGCCCACGTCCAGCAGCAGGTTGATCCGCTCGCGTGCGCCGTGCTCGCCGCGTCTGCGCGGTCCGCCCGGAGCCACCGCCCGGGTCCGTCGGCTCTCCAGGCCGGCGAGACGTTCGGCGGTGCCGTCGGGCACGCGCGTCGCGGTCTCCCGCCCCCGGGATGTCGTCGCCTCTGGCGTCACAGCCACCTCCGAAAGTGGCTTCGAATATGGCAGCGGCCGGCGGGAGGGCCGAGAGGATCGCCGCTTCGTGTGCGCGAGATGAGTCTCCCGGGAACCGGGTTCGTCCCTGGGTGACAAGAGCCGTCGACGTCCCGGGAAGGGGGGCGGGCGACGGGGCGGGTGAGGGAGCGGACGAGGTGGTGGGCGAAGGGCGCGCGGTGCCCACCTTGTGCGCTTGCCGAGGTCGGCGTGTGCGCTCTGCGCGCGGTCGGCGAGGTGAACTACGGCGACGGCGACGTCGTCGACGGCCTCATCCGGACCGACGTCTGCGCCGAGCCCGGCGACAGCGGCGGCTCCCTCTTCTCGGGCGGCAGCGCCGTCGGCCTGGACTCGGGCGGCAGCGGTGCCGGCACCTCGGGCGAGGAGACCTTCTTCCAACCGGTGACGGAGACGCTGCCGGCGACGGAGACGCTGCCGGCGACGGGGACGCGGATCGGCTGACAGGCCGGCCGGACACGCCCGGGGCGGGCCCTCACACGGGCCTGCCGCCGCGTGTCACGGCGTGCTCCGCGCGCGGCGCGTCCGCAGGGCGGACATCAGCAGGGTGACGACGACGCCCGCGACCGCCCACGCGGACAGCACCAGCAGGGACGCGGTCATGGCGTTTCCCTCGAAATAGGCGATCGAGCGCGCCGCCCAGGTCCCCGCGCCGGGCGGCAGCGCCGGGCCGATCGCCCTCCAGAACGGCGGGAGCAGCGGGGGCGGCAGGGCGCCGCCCGCGCTCGGGTTGCCCAGGATCACCACGAGCAGGATGACCAGTCCGACGCCGGCGAGCCCGAAGACCCCCTGGAAGGCCAGCGTGGCCGCGCCGACCGCGAAGACGATCAGCGCGCCGAGCCCCCAGTAGGCGGCGAAACCGCCCGGCAGGGCGTCCAGGACCGGTCCGACGATCAGGGCGCCGCCGAGCCCGCCGACGATCCCGACGACGGCCATGGCGAGCAGCCGGATCACCGCGCGCCGCGGGGTCGAGCGGCCGGCGCCCGAGCTGATCACCATGATCGAGGCGCAGAGGTAGCCGCCCACGCACCAGCCGACGGTCAGATAGAAGGACGACAGCCCGTTGGCGTCCTCCTTGTCGGCCGGGATCACGTCCACGGTCCGCAGGGTGCGCCCCTGGGACTTCTCCAGGGTGGTGGTGAGCGTCACCAGGGTGGCGGCCAGCACCTTCCCGCCGCCGGTGGCCACCAGGAGGGTGTCGGCGCCTCGGGCCGGGCCGATGACCAGGGCGCCGTCGATCTTCCGGTCGAGGAGCTGTTTCCGGGCCGTCGCCGCGTCGGCCACCGCGCGCGCGTCCAGGGGGTCGCCGGGCAGCTTCTCCAGCCGGGCCACCGTCTGCCGGGCGGCGGCTCCGGGGGCGACGACCCCGAAGGGCACGTCGCGGGGCCTGGGGTCGTGCAGCGCTCCGACGTAGGAGGCGATGAAGAGCAGATGCAGAGCGACCACGCCGACGACCAGCAGCGTGGCCCGCGGGGTCACGGCGTCCTTCACCTCGTCGAGGAAGGAGCCGCGGGAAGGGCCGCCGGAGGGGCCGCCCGGGGCGTCGGCGCCGGTGCTCTGTGTCATGCCCCCACGGTCCGGGGCGCGGGATGTTTCCGCAGGTGGGGGGCGTCCGAACGGCTGTCGTACACACGTTCGGGATTTGGTCTATGGTGGGGGTGGGAGAGTAGTGAACTGATGTTCGATTCATCGATTCGGGAGGTGCGGATGCCGGGGTTCACGCATCTGCACACCGTCTCCGGGTTCTCACTGCGGTACGGGGCCTCGCACCCGGAGCGGCTGGCCGAGCGCGCCGCGGAGCGGGGCATGGACGCCCTCGCCCTCACCGACCGCGACACCTTGGCGGGCACGGTCCGCTTCGCCAAGGCGTGCGCGAAGGCGGGCGTGCGCCCCCTGTTCGGGGTGGACCTGGCGGTGCAGGCGCCCGAGCGCCCGCAGGGCGACGCGTCCGTGCGGCGGGACCGCCGCCGCACCCCCGTGCGCGGCGGCGCCTTCGTCGACGAGTCCACGCCCCGCGTCACCTTCCTCGCCCGTGACGGCGCCCGGGGCTGGGCCGACCTGTGCCGGCTGGTCACGGCGGCGCACGCGCACCCGGGCCGGGACGGCACGGGTCTGCCGTCGCTGCCCTGGGCCGACAACCACGGCGACGGCCTGACCGTTCTGCTCGGCCCCGCCTCCGACGTCGGCCGGGCGCTCGCCGCGGGCCGTCCGGACCGGGCCGCGCGGCTCCTCGCCCCCTGGCGCGAGGCGTACGGCGACGCCCTGCGCCTGGAGGCCGTCTGGCACGGACGCACCGGCACCGGACCCGGCTCCCTGCGGCTGGCCGCCCGTACCCTCGGCTTCGCCGCCGAACAGCGGATCCGGCCCGTGCTCAGCAACGCCGTCCGGTACGCCGACCCCGGCCAGGGCCCGGTCGCGGACGTCCTGGACGCGGCCCGCCGACTGGTCCCCGTCGACCCCGCCAAGGAGCTGGACTCGGGCGAGGCCTGGCTCAAGGACGCGGGGGCCATGCTCGGGTCGGCGCAGCGGATCGTGGAGGCGGCGGGCTTCCGGCGGGACGTCGCCCACCGGCTGCTGGAGCAGACCCGCGCCGCGGCCGCCGAGTGCCTGGTGGACCCCGAGGACGACCTGGGCATGGGCGCCGTCCACTTCCCCGAGCCGCATCTCGTCGGCGCGGACCGCCGCACCGCCCAGCGGACGCTGGCCTCGCGGGCGGCGGCGGGGATGGTGCTGCGCGGTTACGACCGGTCCGCCGAGGCCCGCTCGTACTGGGAGCGGATGCACGACGAGCTCGACATCATCGCCCACCACGGGTTCGCCTCCTACTTCCTGACGGTCGCTCAGGTCGTGGACGACGTGCGGACGATGGGCATCCGGGTGGCCGCGCGCGGCTCGGGAGCGGGCTCCCTCGTCAACCACCTCCTCGGCATCGCCCACGCCGACCCCCTGGAGCACGGGCTGCTGATGGAGCGCTTCCTGTCGAGGGAGCGGGTCGTGCTGCCCGACATCGACGTCGACGTGGAGTCCGCGCGTCGACTGGAGGTCTACCGCGCGATCATCGGCCGCTTCGGGGCCGAGCGGGTGGCGACGGTCGCGATGCCGGAGACGTACCGCGTCCGTCACGCGATCCGGGACGTCGGCGCGGCCCTGTCCATGGACCCGGCCGAGATCGACCGCGTCGCCAAGTCCTTCCCGCACATCCGGGCCCGGGACGCCCGCGCGGCCCTGGAGGAGCTGCCCGAACTGCGGGCGCTGGCGGGGGAGAAGGAGAGGTACGGGCGGCTGTGGGAGCTGGTGGAGGCCCTCGACGCCCTTCCGCGCGGAGTCGCCATGCACCCGTGCGGGGTGCTCCTGTCCGACGCCTCCCTGCTCTCCCGCACGCCGGTCATGCCGACCAGCGGCGAGGGGTTCCCGATGGCCCAGTTCGACAAGGACGACGTCGAGGACCTCGGGCTGCTCAAGCTGGACGTGCTGGGCGTGCGGATGCAGTCGGCGATGGCGCACGCGGTGGCGGAGGTGGAGCGGGCGACGGGGGAGCGGATCGACCTGGACGCGGTCGAGGAGGGCGACCCGGCGACGTACCGGCTCATCCGGTCCACCGAGACGCTGGGGTGCTTCCAGATCGAGTCGCCGGGCCAGCGGGACCTGGTGGGACGGTTGCAGCCGGCCACCTTCCACGACCTGGTCGTCGACATCTCCCTCTTCCGGCCCGGGCCGGTCGCCGCCGACATGGTGCGGCCGTTCATCGAGGCCCGGCACGGGCGGGCGCCGGTCCGGTTTCCGCACCCGGATCTGGAGGAGCCGCTGCGGGACACCTACGGAGTCGTCGTCTTCCACGAGCAGATCATCGACATCGTCGCGATCATGACCGGCTGCGGGCGGGGCGAGGCGGACCGGGTGCGGCGAGGGCTGTCCGATCCGGAGTCGCAGGGGCGGATCAAGGTGTGGTTCGCGCAGCACGCGGCGGCGCGGGGGTACGACGCAGAAACGATTCAGCGGACCTGGGAGACCGTCGAGGCCTTCGGCTCCTACGGCTTCTGCAAGGCGCACGCGGTCGCCTTCGCCGTCCCGACGTACCAGTCGGCGTGGCTGAAGGCGCACCATCCGGCCGCCTTCTACGCCGGGCTGCTCACCCATGACCCCGGGATGTACCCCAAGCGGCTGCTGCTGGCGGACGCGCGACGGCGCGGGGTGCCGATCCTGCCGCTGGACGTGAACCGGTCGGGCGTCGCCCATCGTATCGAACTGGTGTCTGAATCGACGGATTCCCCGGGGTCTTGGGGACTGCGGCTCGCCCTCTCCGACGTGCACGGCATCAGCGAGGCCGAGGCCGCACGGATCGAGGACGGACAGCCGTACGCCTCGCTGCTGGACTTCTGGGAGCGGGCGCGCCCGAGCCGGCCGCTGGCCGGGCGGCTCGCCCAGGTCGGCGCGCTGGACGCCTTCGGCGCCAACCGCCGTGACCTGCAACTGCACCTGACCGAGCTGCACCGGGGCGCGCGCGGGGCCGGCGGCGGGCAACTCCCCCTGGCGGGCGGGCGGAAGACCGCCCCGGCCGGACTGCCCGACCTGACCTCCGCCGAGCGGCTCAGCGCCGAGCTGGGCGTGCTGTCCATGGACGCCTCACGCCATCTGATGGACGACCACGGCGACTTCCTCGCCGAGCTGGGCGTGGTCTCGGCCCGGCGGCTGCGGGAGGCGCGGCACGGGGAGACCGTGCTGGTCGCGGGTGCCAAGGCGGCCACCCAGACGCCGCCGATCCGGTCCGGCAAACGGGTCGTCTTCAGCACGCTGGACGACGGCACCGGCCTGGTCGACCTGGCCTTCTTCGAGGACTCCCACGACGCCTGCGCCCACACCGTCTTCCACTCCTGGCTGCTGCTGGTGCGCGGGGTGGTGCAGCGGCGCGGCCCGCGCAGCCTCAGCGTGGTGGGATCGGCCGCCTGGAATCTCGCCGACCTGCTGGAGGTGCGCCGGGACGAGGGGCTGGAAGGGGTCGCGGCACGGCTGGCCGCTCCCGGCGGCGCCCCTGACGCGGGCCCCGCCGACGACGGCGACGGCCCGGCGCGCAGCCGGCTCGCCGGTTCCGACGGGCTGCCCGCGCCGGCGGGCTCGGCCGCCCAGGACGCGATGGAACGACGTCGCCTGCGCCTGCCCACGGGGTACGAGATGCACCCCTGGGCCGATCTGCGCCCCGCGGGCGAAGGGCCCGCGGTGGGAAGGAAGTTGTGGCACCAGAGTCCGGGGAGTGCGGGATGACCATCCTCTGCGTACGTTTCCAGCTCCCTCCGGCGCGCGAGGCCGCCCTGCCGGCGCTGCTCGGGTTGCTGGAGGAGTTCACACCGGTCGTCGAGGCGCTGCCGCCGGACGGGGCGCTGGCCGATCTGCGGGGCGCCGAACGGTACTTCGGGCGCAGCGCGGTGGAGCTGGCGTCGGTGATCCGGGTGCGGGCGCTCGCGCTGCACGGCGTCGACTGCGTGATCGGCGCCGGCCCGGGCCCGCTGACGGCGCGCATGGCGCTGCGGGCCGCCCGGCCCGGGGTGACCCGCGCGGTCCCCGAGGGCGAGGTGCACGAGTTCCTCGGCGGGCAGCCCGTCGCCGCGCTGCCCGGCGTCGGCGCGGCGACCGCCCGCACCCTGTGCGAGTACGGCCTCGACACCCTCGGGCGGGTCGCCGCCGCGCCGCTGTCCACGCTGCAGCGCCTGATCGGCGCGAAGGCGGGCCGGGAGCTGCACGAGAAGGCGAACGGCGTCGACCGCGGCCGGGTGGTGCCCAACGGCGTGTCACGGTCGCTGGCCGCCGAGCGCCCCTTCGAGATCGACGAGCTGGACTCCGACCGGCACCGCCGCGCCCTGCTCTCGGCCACCGAGGAGCTGGGCGTCCGGCTGCGCGCCGTGGGGAAGGTCTGCCGCACCCTGACCCTCACCGTGCGCTACGCCGACCGTTCCTCGACCACCCGCAGCCGCACCCTGAAGGAGCCGACCGCGCACTCGGCGGCCCTGACCAGGGCGGCGTACGGGCTGTACGAGGCGCTCGGTCTGCAGCGCGCCCGGGTCCGCGCGGTCGTCCTGCGCGCCGAGGCCCTCGGCCCCGCCGAACAGGCCTCCTACCAGCTCACCTTCGATCCCGTCGACGAGAAGGTCCGCCGTGTCGAGGAGGTCGCCGACCGAGTGCGGGCGAAGTTCGGCCCGGGAGCGGTGAAGCCGGGAACGCTGGCGGCGTGAGGGGCGGCGGGATCAGTTGGCCCACGGGGGAGTGATCCGGGTGCCGTCGGCCAGTTCCGCCTCCAGCCCGATGGACGTGGTGACCCAGGAGAGAGCGGTGTGATCGGTCGGGTTCTCGACGGCCAGGGTCGCCCCCGGGTTGACGATCACCGTGTCGCCCGCCCGGATCCGCTCGGCGCGGCCGTCGAGGGTGAGGATCAGCTCGCCGACGAGCAGATGGAAGATCTCCTCCCGGTTGACGGTGTGCGCGGGCGCCCTGGTGCCGGCGGGGATCTCGCCCCGCCAGGCGCACAGTTCCTTGCTGCCGGTGAGGGGAGTGGCGTACGAGACGAAGCGGGCGCCGTGGATCTCGTGGGTGACGGCCTCCGAGGAGCGGACGACGGGCATGGATGCCTCCTGAGGTGCGAAGTGGTCAAGCAGCTTGACTAATCTTCTCTATGGTCAAGCTGCTTGACCATGTTGTCAAGGATGTTTCAATGCAGCCGTGCAGAACTCCGAAGCTCTCGCCCTGTCCGCCGCCCTGCTCGCCACCGCCGGTGAACTCACCCGGCGCATCGATGACGGCGTCGTCGCCCGCGGCTTCGAGGGGCGGCCCTCCTATGGCTTCGCCTTCACGCGGCTCGCCCGGGGCGGCGCGACGGTCACGGAGCTGGGCGTCCATCTCGGGGTCACCAAGCAGGCGGCGAGCCAGCTCGTCGACGAGCTCGTGCGCAAGGGGTACGTCGAGCGCCTGCCGCACCCCGGGGACGCGCGCGCCCGGCTGATCGTGCTCACCGAGCGCGGCTGGGAGTGCACCCGGGCGGCGGAGGAGGCGGCCGCCGAGGCGGTACGGGCCTGGGCCGATGTACTCGGCGAGGATCAACTGGGCGCTCTGTGCGCCCAATTGACACGTATCGCCCCCAGCGGCCCCATTCGCCCCGTCTGGTGATCGCATATCAGTGGCCGCGGCCGCCCGTGGCTATCACTGGAAGTTTTTACTGACGCGTAACTTCACACTTCACCTACTCGCCCGTAACTTGACGAGTGAACAGCATCCTCGTGATCCGGATCACAGGCGTAAGGCCATCGCACCTCCCGTGAGCCGCAAGGAGATCACCCGATGCTGCCCTGGAAACGCCTGCTCAGACCGTTCGCCGCCCTGCTGCTGGCCGCCGCGGCCGCCACCGTCCCCGCCGCCACCGCCGCCCACGCCGACTCCGCCGCCACCGAGACCGCCGTCGAGACCGCCGCCGACACCACCGTCGAGACCGCCGCCGTCACCGCCTCGGCGAGCGGCTGGAACGACTACCGCTGCAAACCCTCCGCCGCCCACCCGCGCCCCGTCGTCCTCGTGCACGGCACGCTCGGCAACTCGGTCGACAACTGGCTGGCCCTCGCCCCCTACCTCACGGTCCGCGGATACTGCGTCTTCTCCGTCGACTACGGCCAGCTGCCCGGCGTCCCGCTCTTCCACGGCCTCGGCCCCATCGACGCGTCGGCCGGGCAGCTCTCCGCCTTCGTCGACAAGGTGCTCGCCGCGACCGGCGCGGCCGAGGTCGACCTCGTCGGCCACTCCCAGGGCGGCATGATGCCGCGCTACTACCTGAAGTTCCTCGGCGGCGCGGCCAAGGTCGACGCGCTCGTCGGCATCGCCCCCGACAACCACGGCGCAACCCTCAGCGGACTCACCAACCTGCTCCCGTACTTCCCGGGCGCCGAGGACCTGATCACGGCCGCCACCCCCGGCCTCGCCGACCAGATGCCCGGATCGGAGTTCCTCGCCAAGCTCAACGCCGGCGGCGACACCGTCCCCGGCGTCCGCTACACGGTCATCGCCACCAAGTACGACGAGGTGGCGACGCCCTGGCGCAGCCAGTACCTCAGCGGCTCCGGAGTGCGCAACGTCCTGCTGCAGGACCTGTGCCCGCTGGACCTCTCCGAGCACGTGGCGATCGCGCTGTTCGACCGGATCGCCTTCCATGAGGTGGCCAACGCCCTCGACCCGGCCCACGCCACCTCCACCACCTGCGCGTCCGCGCTGAGCTGACCGCGGCCCGCTCTGCAGGATCGTTCCGCCGGGGCCTGTCCGACCTGAGCCGCCGGTCAGGCCCCGGAGTCGTGCGGCCGCCTCAGCGGCCGTGCCGGCCGCCGCCCGCCGCCCGTCTGCGCCCCGACGCGAACACTTGGTGAGGTGGACCGTGAAGGCGCCTTGTGCGGGGCGGTCACCCGGCAAGGAAACCGTGGAAACCCCTGCTGGAGGCGTTCGGTGGCGATCTTTAGGGTGGCCTTAAGGAAGTGCTGAGGCAGGGATCAGGTAGGTAGCGTTCACCGCATGACGAGCGAGGAGATCCGGCCCGCCACGGCGGCCGACGTCCCGGCCGTGAAGGCCGTGACGGACGCGGCGTACACGCACTACATCGAGCGCATCGGACTGGTGCCGCGGCCCATGGAGGCGGACCACGCGGCGAACGTGGCCGCGGGGAAGGTGTTCGTGACCGGCGACCCGGGCGGCGGCGCGGCCGTGGTCGGCCTCGTGGTCGTCGAGGCGTTCGCGGACCACCTGTTCCTCGACAGCGTCGCCGTCCACCCCGACGCCCACGGCAGGGGCGTCGGGCGGCGGCTGCTGCACTTCGTGGACGCACACGCGCGTGCCCTGGGCCTGTCCGAAGTCAGGCTCTTCACGCACGTCATGATGTGGGAGAACCAGAGGATCTATCCGCGGTACGGCTACGAGCTCGTGGAGCGGCGGGCGGACGGGCCGTACGAACGCCTCCACTACCGCAAGCGGCTGGGCTGAGCACGGCGGCGCCCGCGTGCACCGCGCTCGCGGCCGTCAGCCGTCGGGCCACCAGGTGCGGGCGATGTCCTTGCGCACCTCGGGGCGTCCGGCGGGCCGTTCGTCGGCCTCTTCGCGGATCCGGCGGGAGTCCGTCTTCTTCAGGGGCTTCTGCACGGTCGTACGGCGCATGGCTGCCTCCTTCAGGATCTCCCGAGTTCCGCGATCTCACGGAGGTAGACCCTTTCGGGGAGACTTCCTCATCGTCCCCCGGTCTGTCAGTGGCGGGTGTCACGATTCGAGTGTCAGTGGCAGGTGCCACTCTGGGGCACATGAGCGAAAAGAGTGACACAACGACTTCGCAGGGTGTCGACTGGGACGCCGCAGCGGCCGCCTTCGACGAGGAACCCGACCACGGTCTGCGCGACCCCGACGTGCGCGCCGCCTGGGCCGAGCGGCTGCGGACCTGGCTGCCGGAACGCCGCTGCGACCTGCTCGACCTCGGCTGCGGCACCGGCACCCTGTCGCTCCTCGCGGCCGAACAGGGACACCGGGTGACGGGAATCGACCGGTCCCCCGCCATGATCGACCTCGCCCGCGCCAAGCTCGCCGGCCGTGACGCGGCGTTCCTGGTCGGGGACGCGGCGGCGCCGCCCGTGGGCGAGGAGCGCTTCGACGCCCTGCTCGTCCGGCACGTGCTGTGGACCCTGCCCGACCCCGCGCGCGTCCTGCGGCACTGGCGCGGTCTGCTGCGCCCGGGAGGGCGGCTCGTGCTGGTCGAGGGCGTGTGGGGGGCCGTCGCCCCGGTCGGCATACCGGCGGACCGGCTCACCGCCCTGCTGGCCCCCTCGGCCGGGCGGATCCGCGTGGAGCCGCTGTCGCAGGACGCGCGGCTCTGGGGCGGCCCAGTGAGCGACGAGCGGTACGCGGTGGTGGCCATGGTCTGACGCTCGGGCGGGCCGCGGTGGCGGCCCTGGTGTGGCGGACCCGGTGTGGCGGCTGCGGCCGCCGGGTCGGCCGAGCCGACGCCACCGGTGTGATCGCCGCGCCGGGTCGGCCGGGCCGCTTCACGCCAGCAGCGACTCCAGGCCGCCGTCGAGGCGGGCGAGTGCCTCCAGTTCGTCCAGGGCGGCCACCGCGGCGGCGGCGGCCGCCGGGTCCCGCCGCGCGAGCCCGCTCGCGTCGAACTCGTCCTCGTCCAGCCGCCGTACGTCCGTTCCGTCGGCGGAGCGCCACAGGTCCAGGTCGAGGTCCTCCACGACCAGTTCGCCGCCGGACAGCGTGGCCGGCCGGGTGCGTCGCAGTACCAGCCCTTCAACGCGCCCTCCGCGTCGCGGACCTCCTTGACCGCGTACCAGCGCTCGCGCCAGTAGTACTCCGTGAAGACGTCGCCCGCCTCGAACCGGACGAAGCCGAAGTCCCGGACGCCCGCACCGGCCCAGGGCGCGCGCACCGCGATCCGGGCGCCGTCGTCGGACAGCAGCTCGGCCCGGTAACGGATCTTCGTCCGCCCGGCCTTGACCAGGACGACATCCACCGCACGCACCGGTTCAACCGAGTTCGCGGACATAGCGCACCTCCGTCGCGCAGATCTCGTACCCGAACCACCGGTTGATCGCGAGCATCGGCTCGTTGCCCGCGTCGTTGCCCGTGTACGCCTGCGTGTACCCCGCCGCGCGGGCCCGGTGCAGGGAGTCGTTCTTGACGAGCTTGGCCAGACCCCGGCCGCGATGGGCGCGGGCCGTCCCGGTCATGCCCGTGCCGTATCTGCCGGCGTCACCGGTGTGGGCCACGCTGAAGGCGACCGGACGGCCGTCGGCCACGGCGACCGAGGTCAGCTCCGCGTTCAGGTGCGGGTGCTTCCAGTACTCCTCCACCCAGGCCTCGTAGTCCGTGAACTCGGTGGCGACGTCGCCCGGTTCGTCCGAGCCGGCCTCCGCGTCGAGGGCGAACAGCGGGCGCGGGTCGTCGGCGAAGTCGGCGGCGGTGCGCAACTCCACCCCGGGCGGCGGGTCCTGAGGCGGCGGCAGCGCGGCCCCCGCCAGGTCCAGGCGCAGGAAGTGCGCGCTGCGTCCGGCCCGGTAGCCACGCCGCTCGGCGAAGGCGCGGTTGCCCGGCTCGTCCAGCACCCAGGCGAACAGCTTGGTCGCCCCGTGCGCCGCGAGGTGCTCCTCGGCCGCCCGCACCAACCGCGCGCCCGCCCCCAGCCCGGTGCGCGCCGGGTCCACGTACACGTTGAGGGAGCCCTGCCCGGGCTCCGGGCTGTCATGGACGAGGCTCACCTGGGCGGTGCCGACGACCTCGCCGTCCGCCACGGCCACCAGCGTGCGGGCGTGGGCGCCGGGGAGGGAGAGGGAGAGGGAGAGGCCGTGCAGCACGGAGGCCGGGCTGAAGTACACGTAGGGCAGCGCGAGGTGCCGGACCCGGACGAAGCCCTCGATGTCGGCGGGCGCGTCGGGGCGCAGATCGCGCACGATGACGGTCATGTGGACGCACGTTACGGGCGGACGGCTCGGGTGTGCCTCTCCTTTTCCGCGGGTGCGGGACAATCGGCCCCGTGACCTTGAAGATCCATGTCGATGAGGGCGCCGCGCCCTACGAGCAGGTGCGCGCGCAGATCGCCGAGCAGGCCCGGTCCGGAGCGCTGCCGGTGGGCTACCGGCTGCCGACGGTGCGGGGCCTGGCCGAGTCGCTCGGCCTCGCCGCGAACACCGTCGCCAAGGCCTACCGGGCCCTGGAGGCCGACGGCGTGATCGAGACCCGGGGGCGCAACGGGACGTTCGTCGCCGCCTCGGGCCCGGCCGCGCAGCGGGAGGCCGCGGCCGCCGCGGGCGTCTACGCCGAGCGGGCGTTGCGGCTGGGGCTGACCGAGGAAGAGGCCGCGGCCGCCGTACGGGAAGCCCTGCGGGCGGCCTACCAGGCCTGATGGGCCCGCGGGACCAGCCCCGGACGACCCGGCCGGGCGCGATCCGACCGGATGACGCGGCCGCACGCGATCTCGCCCGGACGATCCGGCCGGGCGCGATCCCGCCCGGAGGGCGCGGTCACGCGCGATACGCCCCGGACGACGCGGCCGCACGCGATCCCGGCCGGAGGGCGCGGTCACGCGCGGTACGTCCCGGATGACGCGGGCGCGCGTTCAGTCCCGGGGGACCGGCCGCACGTGATCGGCCGGGGCGGTCAGTCGCGGGTGGCGAGCGCGCGCGGGGTCCGCGTCGGCCTCAGGCCCGCCCGCTCCGCCGTCCTGCCGAACAGCGCCGCGTCGCCCACCGCCGCGCCGCCCGGGTCGTTGTTGAAGTACGCGTAGACGTCGGCGTCGCGCGCCCAGGTCGTCGCGATGCGGTCGACCCAGGTCTCCAGCGCGCGGTGCCCGTAGCGCGGCCACGGCTGGGCGCGCCCCTGGTGGAAGCGGACGTACCCCCAGTCGGCGGTGCGCCACAACGGAGCGACCGGGCGGGACAGGACGTCCGCCCAGCACAGGGCCGCGTCCCTGGACCGCAGCACCTCGCGCACCTCGGCGTTCCACCAGGAGTCGTGCCGCGGCTCCACCGCGACCCGCGTGCCCGTGGGGAAGCAGGCCAGGCAGGCGTCCAGCAGCCCGGGGTCGGCCCGCAGGGTCGGCGGCAGCTGGAGCAGGACGGGGCCCAGACGGGGCCCGAGGCCGGCCGCGTGGGTCATCAGCCGCCGCACCGGCTCCTCGGGGTCGCGCAGCCGCTTGATGTGGGTCAGGTAGCGGCTCGCCTTCACCGTGACGGTGAAGTCCGACGGGACGCGGGCGGCCCAGGACGCGAAGGTCTCCCGCGAGGGCAGCCGGTAGAAGGCGTTGTTGATCTCGACGGTGGCGAAGTGCGCCGTGTACTCCTCCAGCCACCGCCGCACGGGCACGTCCGCGGGGTAGAGCACGCCCTTCCAGTCCTTGTACTGCCAGCCCGACGTACCGACGTACAGCGTCATACCTCCATCAAAACACCTGGGCCGGATCCGCGTGGCCCCCGGCGTTCACAGGTACAGGCCCGCGTCCGTCCCGCCCCGCGGCTCCGGCAGCGAGGTGGGCGAGACGCCCCGGCGCAGCGCGTACAGCTCCGCCAGCGTGGCGCCCTCGCGGCCGACCCCCTCCTTCGTGCCCAGCCAGTCCACGGCCTCCCGGCGGGTCAGCGGGCCGACCTCGATGCGGGCCAGACAGCGGCCGGGGCGCACCACGGCGGGGTGCAGCCGCTCCAGGTCCTCGTTGGTGGTGACCCCGACCAGCACGTTGCGGCCCTGCCCGAGCAGGCCGTCGGTGAGGTTCAGCAGCCGGGACAGGGCCTGCCCCGCGGTGTGCTTGGCCTCCCCGCGGATCAGTTCGTCGCAGTCCTCCAGGAGCAGCAGCCGCCAGCGGCCCTTGCCCGTGCCGTCCTCCTCGCCGATCGCGATGTCCATCAGATAGCCGACGTCGGAGAAGAGGCGTTCGGGGTCCAGGACGCAGTCCACCTGGCACCACTCCCGCCAGGAGCGGGCCAGGGTGCGCAGCGCCGAGGTCTTGCCGGTGCCGGGCGGGCCGTGCAGCAGGAGCAGCCGGCCGGCGATGTCCTGCGGGGTCGTCGTCATCAGGCTGTCCATCGCCTCGGCGACGGGGGCCGTGTAGTTCGCGCGCACCTTGTCCCAGGTGCCCGCGGAGATCTGACGGGTCGTGCGGTGCGGGCCGCGCCGGGGGGAGACGTACCAGAAGCCCATGGTCACGTTCTCGGGCTGGGGCTCGGGCTCGTCCGCCGCGCCCTCGGTCGCCTCGTCGAGCACCTTGGCGGCCAGTTCGGCGGTGGTGGCGGTGACCGTGACGTCGGCGCCGCGGTTCCAGCGCGAGACCAGCAGCGTCCAGCCGTCCCCCTCGGCCAGGGTGGCGCTGCGGTCCTCGTCGCGGGCGACCCGCAGCACACGGGCGTGCGCCGGCAGCAGGGTCGCGCCGGAGCGTACGCGGTCGATGTTCGTGGCGTGCGAGTACGGCTGCTCGCCGGTCGCGAAGCGGCCGAGGAACAGCGCGTCGACGACATCGGACGGCGAGTCGGAGTCGTCGACGGTGAGCCGGATCGGCAGAGCGTCCTGTGGCTGGGCAGACATGCGGCCATGATCGGGCACCCGGCCCCCGTCCGCACCCGGTTTCCGGGGTGCGCTGCTGGGCCGGGAGTGTCGCGCAGGCCCGTTGCGACGGATCCTGCCGACCACCCCTGCCCGTGGTGAACGGCCCGGCGCGCCGCGGTCCTGTGGCCCCTGGTGGCGACGGACGCCCGTGTGCACCGGGGGACTTGGCGGCCCCGAAAGTTTTGGCATGGACACTTCCCCTCAACGCGGCCGGTTGCTACGAAAGTTGTGGCAGAGAACCTGCTAAAGGAGGTTCCATGAGACGTTCCCGACTTGTCGTATTCGTCAGCTCAGTCCTCCTCGCCCTCGGAACCGCCCTCACCGGGGCGGCCTCCGCGCAGGGATCCCAACTCGCCTCCACAGGCGGCTACGTGGCCCTCGGCGACTCCTACTCCTCCGGCGTCGGCGCGGGGAGCTACCTCAGCTCCAGCGGCGACTGCAAGCGCAGCACCAAGGCGTACCCGTACCTCTGGAACGCCGCCCACGCCCCCGCCTCGTTCACCTTCGCGGCTTGTTCGGGAGCCCGTACGGGTGATGTTCTGGCGAGTCAGCTCGGCGGCCTGAGCTCCTCCACCGGCCTCGTCTCGATCACCGTCGGCGGCAATGACGCCGGATTCGCCGACGTCATGACGACCTGTGTCACCAGCTCCGACAGCGGCTGCCTGAGCCGTATCGACACCGCCAGGGCCTACGTCGACTCCACGCTCCCCGGCAAACTCGACGGCGTCTACTCGGCGATCCGCTCCAAGGCGCCCAACGCGCGCGTCGTCGTCATCGGCTATCCCCGCTTCTACCGCCTCGGCGCGCTCTGCCTCGGCCTGTCCGAGACCAAGCGCTCCGCCATCAACGGCGCGGCCGACTACCTCGACGCCGCCGTCGCCCGGCGCGCCGCCGCCCACGGCTTCGTCTTCGGCGACGTGCGCACCCCGTTCGGCGGCCACGAGATCTGCTCCGGCAGCTCCTGGCTGCACAGCCTCGACCTGCTGAACATCGGCGAGTCCTACCACCCGACCGCGTCCGGCCAGTCGGGCGGCTACCTGCCCGTCCTCACCGGCACGGCCTGAGCCCCGCCGCCCGGCTCATTCGGACGGCGAGGACGAGGGGGAGGCCCCGCCCGACGGGGTCTCCGTCTCGCAGGTGACCGAGAACGGCACCGCCTCCGACGTCGCCTTCACCGGGTCGCGCACCTCGACGGCGATGGCGTTGCGGTACGTGCCGCTCTCGGCGTACGTGGACACGGTCACCTTGTCCTGCTTCGACTTCCCGCCGCCCGACGGGAAGTCGAGCGTCTTCCAGGTGTGCCCGGACAGCTCGCCCTCCTGCGACACCCAGCGGTAGGACACCGTCGCGGGCAGCCGTCCCACCGTGATCGTCGCGGTGAAGGCGGGCGCGTCGGCGTCCGGCGGCGGACACGCGCCGGAGTAGTCCGTGTGCGCGCCGGCGACGCTGACCCGGACCGTCTGCTCCGGCGCGGCGGAGGAGGCGCTCTCGCTCGGGCTCTCGCCCGAGCCCGGCGACTCGGCGGCCGTCTCACTGGACTCCTGCCGCGGCGCGGGCGAACTCACCGCCTCGGAAGCGCTGTTCGTGACCCCGCCGGAGCCGCCCTGGTGGCCGCCGTCGTGATTCAGCAGCCCGTACGTCAGCCCGGCGACCGCCAGCGCCAGCACCGCCGCCCCCGCGACGAGGAGCAGGCCGGCGCGCCGGCCCCGGTCCGGTTCCGCCGAGGAGGCGGTCGTCCCGGGGGAGCCCGCCGGGACGGTCGTCCAGGGCGGGGGCGCGGCGGAGGCGGGCGGCTCGTGCCGGAAGGGTTCGGCCGGGGTCTGCGCCGTCGGCGGATACGGCGCCCCGCGGACGGCGTCCGCACGGGTGCCGCCCGCTCCGTAGGGCGTGCCCCCGGCGGCGACGAGCCGCAGGTCCCGCTCGGCCCGGTCGGCGGGCAGCCGTTCGGCCGGATCCTTGCGCAACAGCCCGTCGATCACCGGTGCGAGCGGTCCGGCCCGGCGCGGCGGCGGCAGCTCCTCGTCGACGATCGCCCGCAGCGTGCTCAGCGGAGTGTCGTGCCGGAACGGGGAGTTGCCCTCGACCGCCGCGTAGAGCAGCACGCCCAGGGACCACAGGTCCGACTCGGGCCCCGGCGTACGCCCCAGCGCGCGCTCCGGCGCGAGGAACTCGGGGGAGCCGATGACCTCGCCGGTCATGGTCAGCGCCGAGGTGCCCTCGACGGTCGCGATGCCGAAGTCGGTGAGGACCACCCGGCCGTCGTTCGACATCAGCACGTTCGCCGGCTTGACGTCCCGGTGCAGCACCCCCGCCTCGTGCGCGGCCCGCAGTGCGGCCAGCACCTCGGCGCCGATGTGCGCGGCCCGCGCAGGGTCGAGCGGACCCTCCGCGTCGAGCAGTTCGGCGAGGGAGATCCCGTGCACGATCTCCATGACGATCCACGGCCGCCCGTCCTGGGTCGCCACGTCGTACACGGTGACGACGTTCCGGTTCGCGACCCGGGCCGCGGCCCACGCCTCGCGCTCCAGCCGGGCGTACAGGCGCTCGACGTCGGAGGCGGCCAGCCCATGCGGCGCGCGCACCTCCTTGACGGCGACCTCACGGTGCAGCACCTCGTCACGGGCCCGCCACACCGTGCCCATGCCGCCCTCGCCGAGCGGGGTCAGCAGACGGTAGCGACCCGCGATCAGACGTTCACTGCCCGGTTCTTCGAACACCGCGCCCCCATTTCGCTCTTCGCATCCGGGCGAAAACCTCCGCAACCCCACCAACGTAGCTCAGCCCAGTACGGATGCGGCCCCCTTGAGCACCAGTCCGGCGCCGAGGGCCACCACGAGGAAGGCGGACCACAGGGGCAGGTTGCGGCGCACCAGCGTCACGGCCGGGTGGCCGGTCCAGCGCGGCTGCCGGTCCAGCAGGCGGGTGGCGCCCGCGCCGAGCCGCACGACGGCGAACCCGGCGGCGGTCAGGGTCAGCGCGAGGCCGACGCCGTACGCGACGACGAGCAGCAGTCCGAACCAGGCCTGCCCGAGCGCGGCCGCGCCGACCAGCACGACCACCGCCGAGGGACTGGGCACCATGCCGCCGGCGAACCCGAGCAGGAGCGTGCCGCGCAGGGTGGGGGCGACGGCATGGCTGTGGGTGTGGCCGCCGTGGGTGTGCGTGTGCCCGTGCTCGTGCCCTTGCTCGTCTTCGCGGGGACGCTCGTGGTCGTGGTCGTGGTCGTGGTCGTGACCGGGCTCGTGGGCGTCGCCGTGGTCGTGATGGGCATGCGTGTGCGCGGTGGTGGCCCCGACGAGGGCGAGTTGACGGTCCGCGGTCTTCGCGGGCTTCGGGGGGTGGGAGTGCGCGCCCTGCGGGTGCGGGTGCGGGTGCGGGTGCGGGTGCGGATGGGGGTGGGGATGCGGATGGGTGTGTCCGTGTGCGGCGCCCGCGCCGCCGCGGCCGCGCCAGGCGCGACGGGCGAGGGTCGCGCCCGCGAAGAGCACCAGCGCGCCGCTCGCCAGCCCCAGCCAGGCGATCACCGAGGGCGCCGCGGCCGAACCGGCGGTGACGAGGAGACCCAGGGCGACGACGCCGAGCGTGTGGGTGACGGTGACCGACGCGGCGAGCGGGAGGACGTCCTTCATCCGCGCCCGGCCGCCCCGGGCGGCCGCCGTCGCGGCCATGATGGTCTTGCCGTGGCCGGGGGCGACCGCGTGCAGCGCGCCGAGACCGACGGCGATCACCAGGGCCAGCGCGGCGAACCCGAGGGTGAGGTGCTGACGGGCGACCAGGTCGTCCAGGGCCCGGGTCCAGCGGTCGGCGCCACGCGGCAGCACCGACGCGGCCGGCGCGTCCCGGTGCTCCTCGACGAGCGCGGCGCCGCCCGGCCGCACCCGCAGGGACGCGGTCGCGGTGTCCGCCGGGGAGGAGAGCAACTCCTTGGGGTAGCTGGTCAGTTCGCCCGACACCGACTTCTCCGGGACGTCGGAGGCGGTCAGCGTCATCCGGTCGCCGCGCGCGGTGATCTCCCGCCAGCCGGGTCCGGAGGAGACGCCCGCGCTGTGGAAGCCGACGGACACGGCGCCCCCGTCGGCGCCGTCGGGCAGCGGGGCGGTCAGCCGGCACGCGACGCGCAGGGTGTCGAGCCCCGCCTGACCGGGCCGTACGGACGCCTTGGCAGCGCCCGCCGTGAGGGTCACGGCACGGCCGTCGACGGTGAGCCTGCTGCCGGAGGCGGCCGTGGCGCAGCGCTCCTTCGCCCAGGCGTCGATCCCGAGCCGCTCGATGTCGGGCTTGGCCTGGGTCGCCGGGATCTCGGCGAGGTCCTCGACGTGGTCGACCCGCAGCTGTCCCGGGGCGGCCACGAGACCGTCGTAGCGGTTGACGGTGAAGTTGCCCAGGGGGTGCGCGCTCGCGCCGGCGGAAGGAACCAGCACGAGCGCGCAGCCGGCCGTGAGCACGGCCGCGCAGGAGGCGAACAGCCGACGGGCGCTCACTTGCCCGCCTCCGGCGTCTTGAGCGCCGCGCGGGCCTGCCGGGCACCCAGCGGTGAGAAGCCGGGGTTCAGCTTCAGCGCGGCGGCCAGGTGGGTGCGGGCGTCGGCGGGATGTCCGGCGGCCTTCTCGATCACGCCGCGGTGGTAGAGGAAGGCCGCGTTGCGGAAGCCGGTGGCCGTGGCCTGGCGGGCGTAGGGGAGGGCCTCGGCGTCCTTGCCGTTGACGTGCAGGGCCCAGGCCAGGGCGTCCGCCGTGTGCACGGTGTGCCGGCGGGACCAGTCGTCGCGGGCCGCCCGCAGGGCCGTCGCCCGGTCGCCGTGGTCGGCGGCGGCGAGCGCGGTGTCCAGGTCGGCGTTGACGCCGTTGGCGCGGGCGATCGCCGTCCACGCGTCGACGAGCGTGTACTGCTCCTCGGCCTTCTCCTTGTCGCCCGCACGCCCCCGGGCCTCGTACAGCTCGCCGAGCTCCACCAGAGGTCCGGGCAGCGGATAGCGGGCGACGATCAGCTCCAGTCCTTCGACGGCCTCCGCCTGCCGGCCGCTCGCCGCCTGGGCGCGGGCGCGGCCCTCCAGCGCGGGGAGGTAGTTCTCGTCGGCGGCGAGGGCGCGGGCGTAGTGGGTGAGGGCCGTGGCGTAGTCGCCCTGGTTCCAGGCGAGCTGGCCGAGCTGGGCGGCGACGTAGGCGATGTCTCCGGGCGAGGTGGACGCGGCGAGCGCGCGCTCCAGGACCCGGCGGGCGGTGGCGACGTCGCCGCGCAGTTCGTGGACGTAGGCGTAGCGGGTGAACACCGGGACCCCGGGCCGCCTCAGGTCCGCGAGCTTGACGGCGGCCTCGGCGTCGTCGTAGCGGCCCAGCTCGACGAGGGCGTCGATACGGGAGCAGAGGGCCCGTTCGTTGTAGGGGTTCTGCCGCAGGGCCCGGTCCGCCAGCAGCAGGGCGTCGGCGAAGTCGTGCCGCGCGGCGGCGAGGGCGGCCCGGCCGGCCAGCGCCTGGTCGTTGTCGGAGCGCAGGGAGAGGGACCGCTTCAGGGCCTGCTCGGCCTGCGGATAGCGGGACGGGTCCCCCTTGGTGCGGGCCTGCTCGACGTAGGCCAGCCCGAGGGTGGCCCACCCGCCGAAGTCCCTGGGCTGGGCGCGCAGATGGGCTTGCAGGGCGGTGATGCTCGCGTCGAGGTCGCCGCCGGCGAGCAGACCGGGGGAGACTGCGGCGGCGGTCGCCACGGGCGTGTCCCGTCCCTCGCGCGCCGCTCCGAGCGCGATCACCCCGGCGGTCAGCGCCACGGCCAGCATCGCGGCGCAGGCGGTGAGTTGGGCGGCCCGCCAGCGACGGCCCGCCGCCCCCGCCCGCCGCACGGCGGCGACCCGGTCGTCGGCGCCGGCCTCGACCGCGGCCTCCGCCTCGCCTGCCGCGTCACGTGCGTCGGCGTCCGCGTCGGTCCCGTCGTGCTCGGTCCCGTCATGTCCGGTTCGGTCGTGTCCGGTCCCGTCGTGTCCGGTCTCGTCGTGCTCGGTTCCGTCACGGTCGGCTCCCGCGGCGGTGGGGGAGGCGGCGCGGGCGTCCGTGTCGGCCTCGGCGAGGGGGACCGCGCCGGCTTCCGTGCCCGCGCCGGCGTCCGTCCCGGCATCGGTGCCGGCGTCGGCGGCGCGGGGCTCGTCGCCCGTCACGGTCCGCGTGCCGGAGGCCTCCGTGCCGGAGGTCTCCGTGTCGGAGTCCGGTGCGCCGGTGACCGGCCGGCCGGTGACCGGCGCCGGTCGGGCACAGGCCGGTCGGGTGGGCTCCGGTTCGCCGTCGTTCGTCCGCGGGGACATGCCCTCTCCTAGGTCGCCTGAGGTGGTTCTGTGTGCTCGCGTGAGGCGGCGCGGCCCGCGCCGTGGGGGATGAGTACGCGGGCCGCGCCAGTCGGTGGGGCAGGGCCGGGGAGCGCAGGATTCTCCCCGGCCCGCTCAGTGGGAGGGCCTAGTAGGCCCGCCGCCGCCCCCGCCACCACATCAGGCCGCCGCCGATGAGGAGGATGCCCGCCGCGCCGGCGCCCGCGGAGGACGCGATCAGCGTGGTGTTGTCCGCGGAGCCCGTGAGGGCGTCACCGAGCTGGCTCTTGACGTCGGCGCCGCTCTTGGCGGTCGCGCCGCGCGACCCCTCGGTCGGCAGGGCGATGTAGGGGAAGTACTTCTCGAAGCTCTTGTCGTTCTTGTCGACCGCGTCGCCCAGGTCGTTCTTGGAGCCGACCAGCTCGCCCTCGACGACCTGGAGCGAGGCGTCGATCACGTCGTCGGTGAGGCGACGGCCGTTCGGGAAGCCCGCGTTGTCGCCGTCCAGGACGCCGAGCCGCTTGGGGCTGGCGGTCGGCTTGATCGAGGTGTTGAGGCGCAGCTCCTCCGACGGCGTCACGTAAGGGGGCTGGTTGAGGCCCTTGACGCCCTTGAGGAACACGTCGACGAGGTCGTTGCGCGGCTCGGCCGGCGCCTTGATCTTGTAGATCGCCTCGATGAGCTTGGGCAGCTCGGGGTTGGTGACGTTCTTCAGGAACTGGCCGTCGTCCTTGGGCTTGGACGCGTTGAACTTGTCCTTGTCCTTGATCGGGTTGACGACCTCGTTGACCAGCGGGTTGCCCAGCCGCGAGACCTGCGTGTAGTAGCCCTCGGCGTTCTGGCGCTGGGTGGTCGACCAGACGCCGACGACCGGCTGGTGCTTCGACTCGGCGATCAGGTCGTTCGGCACCTGGAGGGCGATCGTGTTGACGTTGTAGCCCTTGAGGGTGTCGTTGCCGACCTCGGAGAGGTCGCCGCCGTACAGCAGATCGAAGACGCGCAGGTCGGCGAAGAACGGGTCGTCGGCCTGGCCGGCGAACGTCTTGGAGCCGTTGGACAGCTTGTAGATCGCCTGGTCGCGCAGCTTCGAGTACTTCGGCATCGAGGCCTTGCCCACGTTGGACGGGGCCACCGGCACGTCGTCCGCGAGCTTGGTCTCGTGCTCGACCTTCCCCTTCTTGAGCTTGATCAGCTCCAGGTCGTAGGACTGCGTGACGTTCAGGTCGGGGTCATACAGGCTGTCGACCACGCCGGTGTTGTAGAGGAACGACTTCCGGTTCTTGACGTTCGTCTTGAAGGTGTAGCGGAAGATCAGGTCTTCCTTGGCGTCGCCGTTGTTGTCGATGCGGACGTCGTACTGGGCGTCCTCGGCGAACTGGTAGAAGTTCGGGCCTCCGCCGGGCTCCTCGAAGGGGATGACGTTCGCGATGATGGTCGTCGTGTCCGGATGGTCCGGGCTGACGAACGCGTAGAGGTCCGTGTTGTCGTACTGCGGGGTCCCCGAGATGAGAGGAGCCTCCCGGTGGCTGGAGGCGTAGGCGGCCCCCGGGGCCAGCGCGGCCGCGCCGGCGGCTGCGAGCCCCCCGGCGGCCAACGCACCGCATATGAGGGTCGCGACGCTCCTGCGTCCGTTGCCGCTCCTGGAGAAAGCTGTCATGCCGTCCGTCCTCTGTGCCAAGTTGCCTGACGGACAGTGATACGGAGCGGAGGGCGGGTTCGGATTGGTCCGGAGCAAAAAACTTTTTCTTTCCTGCTCACCCGCGTTTTCGCCTCTTCGATCCGTACCCATCCACCGGAGGTGTGTTCGTTTGCGGATGCCTGGTGTGACGGGGCGGCCCGGGTGCGGCGGTCGCAGGGAGGGGGACGGCATGGAGGCGGACGAGCTTCTGGTGCTGGTGGCGGGGGGCGACCAGCGGGCGTTCGAACGGCTCTACGCCCTCGTCTCCGGGCCGGTGTTCGGACTCGTGCGCCGGGTCGTGCGCGATCCCGCGCAGTCGGAGGAGGTCGCCCAGGAGGTGCTTCTGGAGGCCTGGCGTTCCGCCGGCCGCTTCGACCCGAACCGCGGCAGCGCGCTCTCCTGGATCCTCACCCTCGCCCACCGCCGGGCCGTCGACCGGGTGCGCAGCGCCCGGGCGGCCGTCGACCGCGAGCAGCGCGAGGCCTCGCGCTATCACGATCCCGCCTTCGACCAGGTGGCCGAGGAGGTCGAAGCGGGTCTGGAGCGCCAGTTGGTCCGCCGCTGCCTCAACCGGCTGACGGCCCTTCAGCGCCAGTCCGTCACCCTCGCCTACTACGACGGCTACACGTACCGTGAGGTGGCCGACCGGCTCTCGCTGCCGCTCGGCACGGTCAAGACACGGATGCGTGACGGGCTCACGCGGCTGCGCGACTGCCTGGGAGGCGCCGCATGAGTCTGCTCGGCCTGTTCCGCCGCGAGGACCCGCACTCGCTGGCCGCCCCCTACGCGCTCGACGCGCTCGACGCCGACGAGCGGCGCCGTTTCGAAAGACACCTCAAGGGCTGTGTCCGCTGCGCCGCCGACGTGCGGACGCTGGCCGAGGACGCCGTCCGGCTCGCCTGGTCGGCGGCCGCCCCGCCGCCGGCCGCGATGCGCGAGCGGGTGCTGGCCGCCGTGCAGCGCACCCCGCAGGAGGCGTCGCGCGCGCCGGTGCGGGGGCATGCGCCGCAGCTGCCCCCGCACGTCTGGGGCACGCAGCCACCGCCGGGACGCTCCCGTACGCCCCGCGCGCGCCGCCCGCTGTTCGTGCCGCTGGCGACGGCCACCGCCGCCGCGGCTCTCGTGGTCGCCTCCCTCTTCGCCGTCCAGGCCGGCCGCGCCCAGGACCGGCTGAGCGCCGAGCGCGCCCAGGCACGTGAGATCGCCCACGTTCTCGCAGCCCCGGACGCCCGGGCGGGCAACGGGAAGGACGCCGAGGGCCGCAGTATCGGAGTGATCGCTTCCGCTTCGGAGGGCCAGGCGATCGTCACCTTGAGCGGATACGGTGCGTTGCCCACCGGACAGGTGCATCAACTGTGGGTCATGCGCCCCGGCGCACAACCGCGCTCCCTGGGGATCTTCGCGGCCGACACGCCCTTGGTCGCCGACGGTCTCGACAAGGCGGCGGCGTCACTCGCTGTGACCGTCGAGCCGGACGGTGGATCGCCACAGCCCACTACTCAGCCCGTTGTCCAACTCACCCTGAAATCGGTCGGATTCGGAGAGTGATCGGGGAGGGGTCGTCAACCCCCTTACGGGGAAGGTGAATCAGGTGAGCTCGATACATGTGTGCCTCGACGGGGCGATAGGGTTACCCTGCCCGGGCCGGGTGGACTCGTACGGGTGGGGAGTGACATGGAACAGATAGCGATGCACAGCAGGGCGCGGGTCCCTGCGATCACCTGCGGGAGCAGTGCGACCAGTTCGCGCCTGGACCGCCATCTCTCGGTGCTGGGAGGTCCCGCCATACCGCAGCGGGAGACGGTCGAGGCGACCTCTCTGATGCGGGAGCTGACGGCGCGTGAGCCCGTGCGCGACCCCGGTTCCAGGACGACGCGGGCCCGGGTCAGCCGCGTCTCACTCTTCGCGCCCCTGCGCCGACTGCGCCGCTCGATCTTCGGCGGGAACAAGCACTGACCGGCCGGCCCGTCCTCACCTGCTGAGTCCCGCGCTCAGGCGGCCACACCGTCCCGGCGCAGCGCTGCGATCTCCTCGTCCGTCATCCCCACGGCACGCAGCAGCGCTTCGGTGTGCTCGCCGAGCGCGGGCACGTCCCCCATCGGCGCCTCCGCCCCGCCCGGCAGCGTGATCGGGGGCAGCAGCGCCCGCAGCGGTCCGACCGGCGTCCCCACCTCCCGCCATCGCGCGCGGGCCGCGAGCTGCGGATGCCCGGCCAGTTCGTGCAGGTCCCGCAGGCGCGCGCACGCGATGCCCGCCTCCTCCAGCCGGGCCAGCGCGTCGTCCGTGCCCAGCGCGCCCAGCGCCTGCGCCACCAGGGCGTCCGTGTGCTCCCGGTTCGTCACCCGTGCCGCGTTCGTCGCATACGCCGGATCCGTGCCCAACCCCGCCTGTCCGAGGACCTGTTCGGCCAGTCGCCGCCACTCCCGGTCGTTCTGCACCGACAGCAGCACCTGTCCGCCGTCGGCCGTGGCATAGGCGTCGTAGGGCGCGATCACCGCGTGCGCGAGGCCGGTGCGCGCCGGGGCCGTGCCGCCGTGGATCGTGTGGTGCAGAGGGTGGCCCATCCACTCGGCGAGCGCCTCCAGCATCGACACCTCCACCGGGCCGCCCCGCCCGGTCGTGCCCCGCCGCACCAGCGCCGCCAGCACGCCGGAGAAGGCGTACATGGCCGCCGCGATGTCCGCCGCGGGGATGCCCGCCTTCACCGGCTGTCCGGGCGTCCCGGTCACCGACACCAGCCCGGCCTCGCACTGCACGAGCATGTCGTAGGCCCGCTTGCCGGCGTAGGGGCCGCTCGGCCCGTACCCGGAGATGTCCACGGCGACCAGCCGCGGATGCGTCGCGCACAGGGTGGCCGCGTCCAGGCCCAGCCGGGCCGCCGCGCCCTGCGCGAGGTTCTGCACGAACACGTCGGCGCCGGCGATCAGCCGGCGTACGACGTCCAGCCCGCGCGGATCCTTCAGGTCCAGCGCGACGGACTCCTTGCCGCGGTTGCACCACACGAAGTGGGAGGCGAGGCCGGCGGCGGCGGTGTCGTAGCCGCGCGCGAAGTCGCCGCCGTCGATCCGCTCCACCTTGATCACCCGGGCCCCCAGGTCGGCGAGCTGCCGGGTCGCGAACGGCGCCGCGACGGCCTGCTCCACGGCGACGACGGTGAGCCCCTCCAGGGGCAGCGGCTGAGGCGGGGACGAGGGCGCGGGCGCCTGGTCGACCGGATCCACGGAGTCCATGGGGTGGAGCCTAGATCAGGGCGAACTGGCCCTCCGGGCCCTCCTCGTGGTGGTCCAGGACCGTGGCCGGAAGCCGTGCCCACCGCGGGACCGGCAGGACGCCCGCCGCGCGCAGCTCCGCCGCCGTGACCGGGTCGGCCGTCGTCAGCTCGGCCCGCCGGGCGGCGGTCTCCGCCAGCAGCGTCAACACCGTGATCAGCTCCAGGAGTTCGGAGGTCCACGTCTGCTGCCAGGTCGCGGGGCGGATCGCCGCCAGCGGGCCGGCCCCGGTCGCCGGCGCGGTCCGTGCCGCGAACCACTGCTCCAGCACCCGGACGCCGCCCGTCTCGAAGTCCCAGGCCTCGGGCGGGACGGGGGACACCCTGCCCTCGTCCAGGTGCAGGCTCTCCTCGTCGCGGTCGTAGTGCAGGGTGAGGGGGCGGGCGGGGAGCGGCGCGCGGACGTAGGGGCGGCGGCCGCCGGGCAGCCTGGGGCGCTCGCCGTCCCGCCGCAGCAGCCACAGGGCGCGGTGGCCGGACTCGACGCCGCGCGCCCACACTTCCGGGTCCCGGGTGAGTGGCACGGTGAGGTCGGGGCGGACGGCGGTCAGGGTCCACGCCAGGAAGTCCACCGGATCGGGGGAGTGGCCGAGCCGGCGCAGCAGGTCCGGCAGCCCCGGCGCGAGGTTGGGCTCGGCGCCGCCCGGCCGCCGGTACAGCGGGCGGACGCGGCCCGGGCGCAGCAGGGGCAGGCGGGAGGTCGCCAGCAGCGGCAGGCGCGGCGAGTCGGGCAGGTCGACGGCGAAGATCTGCGCGTCGTCCGCCACCCGCCACAACTCCGGGCGGGCCGCGTCGATGAGGCGCTGATCGGGGATCAGCCACTGCTCGTCGAAGGGCGCCGCAAGCACCCGGACGGGCTCGGGGCAGGGGCCGTCGGCGCGGGCCAGCTTCCGTGTGCCGCCGACGAGGCCGGGCAGCTGTCCGACCGCCGAGTGCAGGGTGCGCGAGCGCGTCGGCTCGAACAGGGCCTCGCGGTCGGCGCCTTCGGCCCGGAGCAGGGCGTTCCAGCGGGCCTTCAGGGACGCCGGGTCGGGCGCCGCCGGCCACGCCCGGCCGAGCCGCGGCGGTGCGACGGACCACGGCATGAGGTCCGCCAGCGACGGAGCGTCGTCGTGCGTCACGCCGGGCATCGTACGACGCCTCGCGGGCGGCGCGTCACGTCGCGTCGAGCGTGACCGTGAACGAGAAGCGGTCGCCCCGGTAGTGGATGACGGCCGCGTCGAGGACCCGGCCGGAGGCGTCATGGGTGACTCCGGTGTAGTGCAGGATCGGGCTCAGCAGCGGGACCCGGAGCAGCCGGGCCGTCTCGGGGTCCGCCAGCCGCGCCTCGACGGTGTCCGTGATCCGGCCGATGTCCGCGCCGACGACGTCGCGCAGCACCTTCGTCATGGGCCAGCGGAGCAGGTCGTCGGGGTCGATGCGGGCGGCCAGTTCGGGGCGGACGTAGTTGCGGGCGTGGTTGGTGGGCTCGCCCGTCTCCTCGTCGCTCCTGAGACGGTGGTAGGCCGCCACCTCGGTCAGGTCCGGGAAGTGCTCGGCGACCTCGGCCGGGACGGCCGTGCGGCCGTGGTCCAGGAGCTCGGTCGTCATGCCGGACTGCTGGGCCACGATCGCGTCGACCGAGCCCAGCAGCCGCACCGGGGCCCCGCGCCGCGCGGTCGGCTCGATGAACGTGCCCCGGCGGCGGTGCCGGGTGATCAGCCCCTCGTCCTCCAGTTCCTTCAGCGCCTGCCGCATGGTCAGCACGCTCACCCCGTAGTGCCCGGCCAGCTGCTCCTCGGTGGGCAGCCGGAGCGGGTCGCGGGGCGAGCGGCCGAGTATCGAGGCGCGCAGCGACTGCGACACCTGGTACCAGAGCGGCAGCTTCCGGGTGAGGACGATCGAGTCCGGGGCGAAGGAGGTCACGGGTTATCCGTACCGGTCGGCACCGTTCAGTGCAATGTGTCGCCCGCGGGCCGGAAGTGGCGTTCGAGGCCCTGCCAGACGTCGTCGTAGCGCTGTTGCAGATGGTCCGCGCGGGCCGCCTGCGGGGTCAGGACGAGCGGCCAGCGCGTCTCGAACATGAACGCCAGCCCGTCGTCGATCTTCTGCGGCCTCAGTTCGGCGGCGCTCGCCCGGTCGAAGGTCTCCCGGTCCGGGCCGTGCGCCGACATCATGTTGTGCAGCGAACCGCCGCCCGGCACGAAGCCCCCCTTCCCGGCCGTCTTGGCGTCGTAGGCGCCCTCGATCAGGCCCATGTACTCGCTCATCACGTTGCGGTGGAAGTACGGCGGCCGGAAGGTGTCCTCGCCGACCAGCCAGCGCGGGGCGAAGACCACGAAGTCGACGCCGGCCACGCCGGGGGTGTCCGAGGGCGAGGTCAGCACGGTGAAGATCGACGGGTCGGGGTGGTCGTAGGAGACGCTCCCGATGACGTTGAAGCGGCGCAGGTCGTAGACGTAGGGCGCCAGGTTGCCGTGCCAGGCCACGACGTCGAGCGGGGAGTGGTCGTAGGTGGCGCTCCACAGGTGGCCGCAGAACTTGTTGACCACCTCCACCGGTCCCTCGACGTCCTCGTACGCGGCGACGGGCGCCCGGAAGTCCCGGGGGTTGGCCAGTCCGTTGGCGCCGATCGGTCCGAGGTCGGGGAGGCGGAAGGGCGCGCCGTAGTTCTCGCACACGTAGCCGCGGGCCGAGGCGTCCAGGAGGTCGACGCGGAAGCGGACCCCGCGCGGGATCACCGCCGTCTCGCCGGGCTCGACACGCAGCAGCCCGAGCTCCGTGCGCAGCAGCAGCCCGCCCCGCTCGGGGACGATCAGCAGTTCGCCGTCGGCGTCGCCGAAGACCCGGTCCATGGAGGCGTCCGCGTGGTACAGGTGCACGGCCATGCCGGTGCGCTGAGCCGCGTCGCCGTTGCCGCCGAGGGTCCACAGGCCGGCGAGGAAGTCGGTGCCGGCGGGCGGCTCGGGCAGCGGGTCCCAGCGCAGCCGGTTGGGGTCGGGCACCGTCTGGCCGAACGGACCGGTGCGGATCGCGCCGTCGCCGGAGCGGGTGAACGCCGGGTGCGCGGCCGAGGGACGGATCCGGTACAGCCACGAGCGGCGGTTGTGGGCGCGCGGCTCGGTGAACGCCGTGCCGCTGAGCTGCTCCGCGTACAGACCGAGGGGCGCGCGCTGGGGGGAGTTGCGGCCGTCCGGCAGGGCGCCGGAGACGGCCTCGGAGGCGTGCTCGTTGCCGAACCCGGAGAGATAGGTCAGCCCCTCGGCCGTCTTGCGTGCGTCCCCGCTGCTCATCATGGCTCCCTTGCCGACTGATTCCTATGCATCACCGTAGGATTGCGTTTTCCCGGACGCAAGAGGTCCGCTTCTCCTCCTCTGGGAGGACGATCACCGCACGGCCAGAACCAGACTTCAGGGGGATCCGCGTGCCGGACCGGTGCTCTAACGTCCTGAGCATGTCGTGGACGCGCACTCTCCCCGCCGCGCTCGCGGTCTGTGTCCTGTTGCTGACCGGATCCGTGGGCTGCGGCTCCAGCGGTACGCGGGACGGGGAGGACGCGGACTCCCCCTCGCCCGTGGGCAAGGTCCTGGACCACACCGACGACGACGGGCGCCACTACCGCGAGGTGGCGAAGAAGGGGGCGCCCGAGGTGGGCGTGGAGGTCCAGCCGGACGCCCACGGCGGCTGGGACGCGCGGGTGAAGCTGACGCGTTTCCGTCTCTCGCCGGCGGGAGCGCCGCAGAAAGCGGTCACCGGCCGCGGGATCGCCCGGCTCTACGTCGACGGTCAGCAGGTCGCCGACCTGCGCAGCCCCTCGTACCGCATTCCGGCCGGCTATCTCCCGCACGGCACGCACGAGGTCACCGTCCGGCTGTACGCGGACGACGCGACGGTGTGGGCGGTGGAGGGCAAGCCGGTGGAGGCCATGGCGGACGTCACGGCCTCGGAGCAGTCGCCCGCCGCGTCCCCGCCCGGACCACCGCCCTCCTGAGTGCATCAGGCACCTTTCTCCGTACCCAGGGGCGAGGTTCACCTGGACGCGGCGGAAAGGCATCATGAAGCCCGTGCCCCAAGCGACATCGCTCCGTCGTGCGCCCGTGCAGCGGCGCAGTGCCGAACGGCTGACCCGGATCCTCGACGCCTGCGCCGGCCTGCTGGACGAGGTCGGCTACGACGCCCTCACCACCCGGGCCGTGGCCGAACGCGCCGGCGTGCCCATCGGCTCGGTCTACCGCTTCTTCGGCAACAAGCGGCAAATGGCCGACGCGCTCGCGCAGCGCAACCTGGAGCGTTACGCGGAGCGCGTGACCGAGCGTCTGCGGGAGGCCGGCCGGGGCGACTGGCGGGCCGCCATGGACGCCGTGCTCGACGAGTACCTGGCCATGAAGCGCACCGCGCCCGGCTTCTCCCTCGTCGACTTCGGCAACCAGATCCCGGTCGGCGCCCGGCACGCCGAGCCCAACCACCGCGTCGCCGACCGCCTCACCGACCTGCTTGCCGACTATCTCGTCCGCACCCCCGACGACGATCTGCGGCGCACCTTCCTGATCGCCGTCGAGACCGCCGACACCCTCGTCCAGCTGGCCTTCCGGGTGGATCCGCAGGGCGACCCCAGGGTGATCGACGAGATTCGCGAGCTGCTGCGCGCCTATCTGGCGCGGACCCTGGACTGACGCTCGCGGCCCGCCCCCTCCCCCCAGGCCATACCGGTCGGTATGCTCACCCGGGACAAGGCACTGCCGCCCCCAGGAGGACCCGTGTCCCGCACCGCCCTGCGAATCTGCCCGTTGTGCGAGGCCACCTGCGGGCTCACGCTCACCATCGAGGGGACGAAGGTCACCGGCGCCCGCGGCGACCGGGAGGACGTCTTCAGCAAGGGCTTCATCTGCCCCAAGGGCGCCTCCTTCGGCGCCGTCGACGGCGACCCCGACCGGCTGCGGACACCGCTGGTGCGCCGCGACGGGGAGCTGCGCGAGGCCACCTGGGAGGAGGCCTTCGACGCCGTCGCCGTCGGCATCCGGCCGGTCGTCGAGCGGTACGGGGCGAACTCCGTCGGCGTCGTCCTCGGCAACCCCAACGTGCACACCATGGCCGGCGCGCTCTACCCGCCCGTGCTGATCGCCGGCCTCGGCACCCGCAGCCTGTTCACCGCCTCCACGGTCGACCAGATGCCCAAGCACGTCTCCAGCGGCCTGCTCTTCGGCGACGCGGGCGCGATCCCCGTGCCGGACCTCGACCACACCGACCACCTGCTGCTCATCGGCGCCAACCCGCTGGAGTCCAACGGCAGTCTGTGCACCGCCGCCGACTTCCCCGGCAAGCTCAAGGCGCTCAAGGCCCGCGGCGGCGCCCTCACCGTCATCGACCCGCGCCGCACCCGCACCGCCCGGCTCGCCGACCGGCACATCCCGATCCGGCCGGGCACGGACGCCCTGCTGCTCGCCGCCATGACCCAGGTGCTGTTCGAGGAGTCCCTCGTCGACCTGGGCGAGTCGGCCCCGCACGTCGAAGGCCTCGACGAACTCGCCGAGGCGATACGGGAGTTCACCCCCGAGGCGGTCGCCGGCGCCTGTGACGTGGACGCCGCGCTGATCCGCGCCCTGGCCCGCGAACTCGCCGCCGCCCCCGCCGCCGCCGTCTACGGCCGCATCGGCAGCTGCACGGTCCCCTACGGCACCCTCGCCAGCTGGCTCGTCGACGTCCTCAACATCCTCACCGGCAACCTGGACCGGCCCGGCGGCGCGCTCTTCCCGCAGGCCGCCACCGACCGCACCCCCCGCCCGGCCGGACCCGGGCACGGATTCCGGCTCGCGCGCTGGCACTCCCGGGTGAGCCGGCACCCCGAGGCCAAGGGCGAGCTGCCGCTCTCCGCGCTCGCCGAGGAGATCGACACCGCCACCGACGAGGGCGAGCCGATCCGGGCGCTCATCGCGGTGGCCGCCAACCCGGTCCTGTCCGCGCCGGACGGCGACCGGCTCGACAAGGCGCTCGACGCCCTCGACTTCATGGTCAGCGTGGACCCCTACCTCAACGAGACCTCGCGCCACGCCGACGTCGTGCTGCCCCCGCCGCCGCCCTCGCAGAGCCCGCACCACGACTTCGCCTTCAACGCCCTCGCCGTGCGCAACCAGGTCCGCTACACCCGCCCGGCCGTCCCGCTGGAGCCCGGCCGGATGGCCGAGACCGAGATCCTCGCCCGGCTGACCCTGGCCGCCACCGGCATGCACGGCGCCGACCCCGGCGCCGTCGACGACCTGGTCGTCGGACAGACCCTCGGCAAGGCGGTCGAGGAGCCGCACTCGCCCGTGCACGGCCGCGACCCGCGCGAACTCGCCCGGCAGCTCACCGGCGACACCGGCCCCGAGCGCCGCCTCGACATGATGCTGCGCCTCGGCCCCTACGGCGACGGCTTCGGCGCCCGCCCGGACGGACTGAACCTGACCCGGCTGCTCGCCGCGCCGCACGGCATCGACCTCGGGCCGCTGCGCCCGCGCCTGCCCCAGCCGCTGAAGACCCGCAGCGGCCGCGTCGAACTGCTGCCGCGCCCGATCGCCGACGACCTCCCGCGCCTGCGGGAGGGCATGCGCCGCAGCACGGACGGACTCGTCCTCGTCGGCCGGCGGCACCTGCGGTCCAACAACAGCTGGATGCACAACGTCCCCGCCCTCACCGGCGGCACCAACCGCTGCACCCTGCACATCCACCCCGAGGACGCCGAGCGGCTCGGCGTGCGCGACGGCGAGCCGGTGCGGGTGAAGGGCGCCGGCGGCGAGGTGACGGCGCCGGCCGAGATCACCGACGGGGTGCGACGGGGCGTCGTCAGCCTGCCGCACGGCTGGGGCCACGACCGTCCCGGCACCCGCCTGAGCCACGCCTCCACGGACCCCGGCGTGAACGTCAACCAGCTTCTCGACGGCACTCTGCTGGACCCCCTGTCGGGCAACGCCGTCCTCAACGGAGTGCCGGTGGAACTCGCCGCCGTGTCGGCACCGTGACCTGAACAAAGCTGTGACCTGGACTTTTGCGCTTATTGCTCGCAGGTCAACGTCTTGTTAACACCGTTTGAACGGACCTAACGTCGACCCACCGCCGACCCCCAGGTGGGATGTTCAAGGGCGAACGTTAGGTATCCATTCATGCTCACCATCCTCGGCTTCGCCATGATCGCGACCTTCCTGGTCCTGATCATGCTGAAGAAGATGTCGCCGATCGCGGCGCTCGTGCTGATCCCGGCGCTCTTCTGCGTCTTCGTCGGAAAGGGCGCCAAGCTCGGCGACTACGTCCTCGACGGCGTCACCAGCCTCGCCCCGACCGCGGCGATGCTCATGTTCGCCATCGTCTACTTCGGTGTGATGATCGATGTCGGCCTCTTCGACCCGATCGTCCGGGGCATCCTGAGGTTCTGCAAGGCCGACCCGCTCCGCATCGTCATCGGCACGGCGCTGCTCGCCGCGATCGTCTCCCTCGACGGCGACGGCTCCACCACCTTCATGATCACCGTCTCGGCGATGTACCCGCTGTACAAGCGCCTGAAGATGAGCCTGGTCGTGATGACCGGCGTCGCGGCCATGGCCAACGGCGTGATGAACACCCTGCCCTGGGGCGGCCCGACCGCCCGTGCGGCCACCGCGCTCAAGGTCGACGCCGGCGACATCTTCGTGCCGATGATCCCCGCCCTGGCCGTGGGCCTGCTCTTCGTCTTCGTCCTCTCCTACGTCCTCGGCCGCCGCGAGCGCACCCGGCTCGGCGTGCTGACGCTGGACGAGGTCCTGGTGGAGGGACACGTCCACGAGAAGGAGAAGGCCGAGCAGACGGAGACCGTCCTCGTGGGCGCCGGTGGCTCCGGCCCGGCCGGGACCGCCGGGCCGGCCGCGGGCTCCGGCCCGGCCGTCGCCCTCGGCGACGACGACGCGAGCGAGGACGGCTTCCCGGGTCTCGACCCGCACCGGGCCACCCTGCGCCCCCGGCTGTACTGGTTCAACGCGCTGCTCACGGTCGTGCTGCTCACCGCCATGATCATGGAGTGGCTGCCCATCCCGGTGCTGTTCCTGCTCGGCGCCGCGCTCGCCCTGACCGTCAACTTCCCGCACATCCCCGACCAGAGGGCCCGGCTCGCCGCCCACGCCGACAACGTCCTCAACGTCTCCGGCATGGTCTTCGCCGCCGCCGTCTTCACCGGCGTCCTGCAGGGCACCGGCATGGTCGAGCACATGGCCACCTGGATGGTGGACGTCATCCCCGCGGGCATGGGTCCGCACATGGCGCTCGTCACCGGCGTACTGAGCCTGCCGCTCACCTACTTCATGTCCAACGACGGCTTCTACTTCGGCGTCCTGCCGGTGCTCGCCGAGGCCGGCGCGGCCCACGGCGTCACGCCGCTGGAGATGGCCCGCGCCTCGCTCGTCGGCCAGCCCCTGCACATGTCGAGCCCCCTCGTCCCGGCCGTCTACGTCCTCGTCGGCATGGCCAAGGTCGAGTTCGGCGACCACACCCGGTTCGTGGTGAAGTGGGCCGCCTGCACCTGCCTGGCGATCCTCGGCGCGGGCGTCCTGTTCGGGATCATCTGATCCGCCCGTGGAGGAACGCATGAGGCCCGGTGGGAACCGCGGCTGGCTGCTCCGTCTCGTCATCGCCTTCGGCTTCGCGCAGGGGGCGGTGTCGATGGCCCGGCCCGCCGTCTCCTACCGGGCCCTCGCGCTGGGCGCGGACGAGCGGGCGATCGGCGTCATCGCGGGCGTGTACGCCCTGTTGCCGCTCTTCGCCGCCGTGCCGCTGGGCCGGCGCACCGACCACGGCCGCTGCGCGCCCCTGCTGACCGTCGGCGTGGTGCTGATATCCGGCGGCTGCGCGCTGAGCGGTGTGGCGGGCTCGCTGTGGTCGACGGCCCTGTGGAGCGGAGTGATGGGACTGGGCCACCTCTGCTTCGTCATCGGGGCCCAGTCGCTGGTGGCACGTCAGTCCGCGCCGCACGAACAGGACCGCAACTTCGGCCACTTCACCATCGGCGCCTCCCTCGGACAGCTCGTCGGCCCGGTCGCCGCGGGAGCGCTGATCGGCGGCGACGACATGGCGGACAGCAGCGCCCTGGCCCTGCTCGTCGCGGGCGCGGGCGCTGCGACGGCGTTCACCTCGCTGTGGCGCATCGAGCACCGCGAGAGGGCGCCCGACGCCGGTGGCGGGGCGGGCGGTCGCGTGTCCGTCGGTCGCATCCTGCACACGCGGGGCGTCCCGGCCGGCATCCTGATCAGCCTCTCCGTGCTGTCCGCGACCGACGTTCTGACCGCGTACCTGCCGGTGGTCGGCGAGCACCGGGGCATCGCGCCGACCGTGGTCGGCGTTCTGCTCAGCGTCCGCGCGGCGGCGTCCATCGCGTGCCGGCTCGTCCTCACCCCCCTGCTGCGACTGCTCGGCCGGACGGCGCTGCTCTGCGTGACGTGTCTGCTGGCGGCCCTGCTGTGCGCCGGGATCGCGCTGCCGGCGCCGGTGTGGGCGCTGGGCGCGATCCTCGCCGCGCTCGGGTTCTGTCTCGGGGTCGGCCAGCCGCTGTCCATGACGACGGTGGTCCAGGCCGCGCCGGACGGCGCCCGCTCCACCGCCCTCGCCCTGCGCCTCACCGGCAACCGGCTCGGTCAGGTCGCCGCGCCCGCCGCCGCGGGTCTGGTGGCCGGGGTCGCGGGCGTGGCCGCGCCGTTCGTGATGGTGGGGGCGCTGTTGCTGCTGTCGTCGGGGGTGGCCGTGCGGTCGTCCGGCGGTCCGCGGGACGGCGAGGGAAGGAAGGCGGACGCGTCCGGTCGCCGGTCCGGGGCTCGGTTGCGCCGGTCGAGCGATGTCTGACGGCGCGTCGGGCGGCGCTCCCACACTCGGGGACGCCGATGTGAAAGAGAGTCAGGTGCAAGAGCGATTTATATGAAAATCGTCCTGACTCGGAGGAATGCGCATGTCCAGCTCGACGCTCCCGCCCGCCTTCGGCACCCGCCTCGGCGCCACGGCCCTCACGGTGCTCGCCGCGGCGGGCTTCACCTGCCTCGCGGCGCCGTCCGCCACGGCCGTAGGGGAGGCCGGCGACATCAGGATCCACCGTGAGCAGGTCCCCCCCGGCGTCTCCAAGGACGACCCGGTGGCCTGCCGGTTCTACCTCGACGCCGCCAACTTCGGAGAGCTGCCGGCCGTCGGCTACACCATCAAGGCGCGGCCCCCGGCCGCCGACACCGCCACCGTCACCGGCACCATCACCCTGACCGACGGCGCCGGGCACACCGACACCCTGGGGCTGGCCGAGGGGTCCTACACGCTCCAATGGACCCTCCCCGCCGCCGCCCCCGGCGTCCCGCCGGCCCCCTCGCCCAAGGTGAAGGTCTTCAAGATCAGCTGCCCCGAGGGCCAGCGCGGCGGCAACGAGGGCCCCAACCGGCCGATCACCGACGACGGTCGCGAGGTCGCGGCCCAGAACGGCCCGGGCGGCCCGGGCGGCGGCGGTGGTCAGGGCGGCAACGGCCAGAGCGGCAACGGCCAGAGCGGCAACGGGCAGGGCGGCGGCAACTGGAGCGGTGAGAAGGGCAGCGGCCCGGCGGGCGGCGTCCACGCCGGCGGCGGCGGTCTCGCCGACGCCTCCCGGTCCTTCACCCCGCTGGCGGGCGCGGCGGCCGTCGGCCTGGTCGCCCTCGGCGGCGTCGCCTACTTCCGCCTGACCCGCCGGCGCAACCATGGTGCCGCGTAGGCGCGTACGCAGGCCGTGGTACCGCAGGCGTGCCTTCCGCCTCACCAGGACGGCCGTGCTCACGGTCGTCCTGGTGACGGTCGGAGTCCGGTGCGGGGGGCACGACGGCCCGGGCGCACCGGCCCGGGCGGGCCAGGCGGCCTCCGGCGCCGCGGCCGCCCCGGCTCCCGGAGGCGGGGGGGAAGAGGACCGGACGGAGGGGAAGAAGGGGTCCGAGCGGTCCGAGCCGCCCGAACGGCCCGAGCCCCCGCCCCGCCCGCTGCCCCGGTCTCCGGCGACCGCCCTGCGCGTGCCCTCCCTGGGCATCGACGCGCCGATCGTCCCGCTCCGGCTCGGCCCCGACCGGCACCTCGGGACGCCGCCGGTCGACGAACCCAAGCTCGTCGGCTGGTACGCGGGCGGCCCGACCCCGGGGGAGCGGGGCACGGCCGTCGTCGTCGGCCATCGCGACACCAAGACCGGCCCCGCGGTTTTCGCGGGCCTCGCGCGCGTCGCCCGCGGCGCCCGGATCGAGGCGCGGCGCGCCGACGGCCGCACCGCCGTCTACACCGTGGACCGGGTGCGGGTCTTCGACAAGGCCACCTTCCCCGACAAGGAGGTGTACGGCCCGAGCAAGCGGCCCGAGCTCAGGGTTCTGACCTGCGGGGGCCTCTTCCACCGCGCGACGGGGTACACCAGCAACGTCGTCGTCTTCGCCCACCTGACCCAGACCCGCTGACCCGGCGCCGGGCCGTGCCCGCCGTCCGCGCCCGGAAGGACCGCGCGCCCGGCGCTGGTGAATCAGCCGGTCCGGTATCTCACCGATCGGACAACGGCGTCCGATCCGGCCCCCTCTCTTCCCCCGGCCGGGCACGGTCCGCCAGCTTCCGTGACGCACAAGCCTCGTCGACCCGCACGGGGCGGACCGGACCGCGGAGCACCAGCGCCCCGGTGAGTCCCCGAGGACACCTGTCATGGGGCGCGAGGTGATCGTCGGGCTGCGTTCGGAGGCCGTCCGCATCGCCACGGCGGCCGGTTCAGCCCGGCCCCGGCCCGGCTGCCCGACCTGGACGAGTGAGCAGACGCATCCCCCGTGTCCCCTGGTGCCGGAAAACTAACGACGCTAGTTTAGGTCGCGGACGACGAGGACCGCCCGGAGGGAACGCGATGAAGGCACACGACGGCATCTACCTCGACGGCGCGTGGCGCCCGGCCGCGGGCCAGGACGTGATCGAGGTCGTCAACCCGGTGGACGAGCAGATCATCGGCCGGGTCCCGGCGGCCGAAGCCGACGACGTCGACGCCGCGGTGCGCGCGGCCCGGGCCGCCCTGCCGGGCTGGGCCGCGACACCGCCGGCCGAACGCGCGGCCCGCCTGACCGCCCTGCGCGACGTCCTGGCGGCCCGCAAGGACGAGATCGCCGAGACCGTCACCGCCGAGCTCGGCTCGCCCCTGGCCTTCTCCCAGGCGGTCCACGCGGCCGTGCCGATCGCGGTCGCGGCCTCCTACGCCGAACTGGCCGCGACCCACGCCTTCGAGGAGAAGGTCGGCAACTCCACCGTCTTCCACGAGCCGGTCGGCGTGGTCGGCGCGATCACCCCCTGGAACTACCCGCTCCACCAGATCGTCGCCAAGGTCGCCCCGGCCCTCGCCGCCGGCTGCACCGTGGTCCTCAAGCCCGCCGAGGACACCCCGCTCACCGCCCAGTTGTTCGCGGAGGCGGTCCACGAGGCGGGCGTACCGGCCGGCGTGTTCAACCTGGTCACCGGCCTCGGTCCGGTCGCCGGGCAGGCCCTGGCCGAACACCCCGGCGTCGACCTGGTCTCCTTCACCGGCTCCACGGCCGTCGGCCGACGGATCGCGGCGACCGCGGGCGCGGCCGTCAAGAAGGTCGCCCTCGAACTCGGCGGCAAGTCCGCCAACGTCATCCTCCCGAGCGCCGACCTCGCCCGGGCCGTCAACGTCGGCGTCGCCAACGTGATGTCCAACTCGGGGCAGACCTGCAGCGCCTGGACCCGGATGCTCGTCCACCGCAGCCAGTACGACGAGGCCCTCCGGCTCGCCGCCGCGGCGGCCGCCAAGTACGCCGACCGCATCGGCCCGCTCGTCAACGCCCAGCAGCGCGAGCGCGTGCGCGGATACATCGAGAAGGGCGTGGCCGAGGGGGCCCGGCTGGTCGCGGGCGGCCTCGAAGCGCCGCGCGAGCAGGGCTGCTTCGTCAGCCCCACGGTCTTCGCCGACGTCACCCCCGAGATGACCGTCGCCCAGGAGGAGATCTTCGGCCCGGTGCTCTGCGTGCTGCGCTACGAGGACGAGGAGGACGCCCTGCGCATCGCCAACGGCACGGTGTACGGTCTCGCCGGCGCCGTGTGGGCCGGCGACGAGGCGGAGGCGGTGGCCTTCGCCCGCAGGATGGAGACCGGCCAGGTCGACATCAACGGCGGCCGCTTCAACCCGCTCGCCCCCTTCGGGGGTTACAAGCAGTCGGGCGTCGGCCGTGAACTCGGCGCGCACGGCCTCGCCGAGTACCTCCAGACCAAGTCCCTCCAGTTCTAAGGGAGTCACCGAACATGGCTGTCCGCGCCGTCGTACTCCCCGCCGTCGGGGCTCCCCTGGAGATCACGGAGATCGACCTTCCCGAGCCGGGCCCCGGCCGGGTCCGCGTCCGGCTCGCCGCCGCCGGGGTCTGCCACTCCGACCTGTCCCTGTCGGACGGCACCATGCGGGTGCCGGTCCCCGCCGTCCTCGGGCACGAGGGCGCCGGCACGATCGTCTCCGTCGGCGAGGGCGTCGAACACCTCGCCCCCGGCGACCGGGTGATCCTCAACTGGGCGCCGTCCTGCGGCGACTGCCACGCCTGCTCGCTGGGCGAGGTCTGGCTGTGCGCCAACGCCCTCGCCGGGACCGCCGAGGTCTACGCCCGCACGACGGACGGCACCGACCTGCACCCCGGTCTGAACGTGGCCGCCTTCGCCGAGGAGACCGTCGTCCCGGCCTCCTGCGCGCTGCCCCTGCCGGACGGCATCCCCCTCACCGACGCGGCCCTCCTCGGCTGCGCCGTCCTCACCGGCTACGGCGCCGTCCACCACTCCGCCAGGGTCCGATCCGGCGAGACGGTCGCCGTCTTCGGGGCCGGCGGGGTCGGCCTCGCCACCCTCCAGGCCGCCCGCATCGCCGGCGCATCGACGATCGTCGCGGTCGACGTCTCCCCGGAGAAGGAGGAGCTGGCCCGGGCGGCCGGCGCCACCGAGTACGTGGTCGCCTCCGAGCGGACCGCCCGCGACGTCCGCGCCCTCACCGGCGGTCAGGGCGTCGACGTGGCCGTCGAGTGCGTGGGCCGCGCGGTCACCATCCGGACGGCCTGGGAGTCGACCAGGCGCGGCGGCCGCACCACGGTCGTCGGCATCGGCGGCAAGGACCAGCAGGTCACGTTCAACGCCCTGGAGCTCTTCCACTGGGGCCGCACCCTCTCCGGCTGCGTCTACGGGAACTCCGACCCGGCGAAGGACCTCCCGGTCCTGGCCGGCCACGTCCGGGCGGGCCGGCTCGATCTGAGCGCCCTGGTCACCGAACGCATCGGTTTGGCGGACATCCCGGCGGCCTTCGACACCATGCTCGCGGGCAAGGGCGGCCGGGCGCTGGTCGTGTTCTGACCCGCGCTCCCCGGGCGGTCAGCCCGCCCGGGGCCCGACCTCCTGCTCCGGCCGAGGCTCCGGCTCCGCAACCCCGGCCGCCCCCGCCGGCGCGTCTCCGACCCCGGCTTCCCCCACCTGCGCCGCGTCTCCGACCCCGGCTTCCCCCACCTGCGCCGCGTCTCCAGCCCGCGCCCCTCCTGCCGCCTGCGCCTGTTCCACCGCCCGCGTCGCGGGCTCCGGCGGTGTGCGGGGCTTCGACCGGGACACGGCCACCCCCGCCAGACACAGGGCCCCACCCGCCAGGGTGAGCGCCCCCGGCACCTCGCCCAGCACCAGCCAGGACATCAGGACGACGAGCGCGGGCACCGCGTACGTGGTCGCCCCCATCCGGCTCGCGGTCGTCCGGGCCAGGGCGTAGGCCCAGGTGGTGAAGGCCAGCGCGGTCGGGAAGACGCCCAGGTAGACCATGTTGAGCGTCGCGGACACCGGCGCGACGGCCGCCTCGTGGACCAGCTGTCCCGCGAACGGCAGACACACCACCGCCCCGATGACGCACCCGGACGCCGTCACCTGCAGAGCGCTCGCCCGCCCCAGGGCCGGCTTCTGGGCCACGACGCCGCCCGCGTAACCGAACGCGGCGAGCAGGCACAGCACCACGCCCAGCACCGACGATCCTCCCTCGCCCGACATCGACAGTCCCACCGCGACCGCGCCCGCGAACGACACCGCCATCCCGGCCAGCAGCCGCGGCGGCATCACGTCCCCGAGCAGCCGCGCGCCGAGCAGGGCGATGAGGATCGGCCCGATGTTGACCACGAGTGCCGCCGTCCCGGCGTCCACCTGCTGCTCGCCCCAGTTGAGGACGACCATGTAGAAGCCGAACCACAGCACGCCCGACACGGCGATCCCGCGCCACGCGGACCTCGGCGGCCACCCCGCGCGCCGTACGGCGCAGATGACCCCCAGCACCACCGCGCCGGAGACCAGCCGGCCCAGTGCCAGCGCCCCCGGCGAGTAGGCGTCGCCCGCGCTGCGGATCGACACGAAGGCGGAGGCCCACAGCACGACGGTCACGGCGGCGGCGCCGGCGGCGAGCAGTTCTGTACGACGTTCGGCGGGCCGGGGAATGCTCATCATGGTCCTCAGGCTAGGGGGGTGGGTGATGCGGGCGCCCATGGATCGGGGGGGCGTGAATCGGGGCGTGAACCGTGGACGCGGATCGTGGACGCGGATCGCGGACCGGGCATCCGACGCGGCAGCTTACGATCACGCTGTTGCTGTTGCTGTTGCTGTTGCTGTTGCTGTTGCTGTTGCTGTCGCCGTCGCCGTCGCCGGCTGCGGCTGCGGCTGCGGCTGGTGCTGCGGCGTCAGCGCAAGGTCGCGGGCTGGATGCCCAGCAGGTCGGCCAGCGCCCGTTCGCCCCGCGCCGTCACCTTCACGGCCCGCTCCGAGCCGATGCGCACGCACCATCCGGCGTCGAGGGCGTGCCGGCACAGGGCCGCACCGGCCGCGCCCGCCAGATGGGGCCGCCGCTCGGTCCAGTCGAGGCAGGCGCGTGCGAGCGGCCGTCGGGTGGCCCGGTCGAGGGCGATGCCGCCGGCCTCGAACCACCGCACGCCCGCCGCGGTCAGCGCGAAGCCCGCGCCCGGCTCGCCGGGGACGGGCCGGGCACCGGCTGCGGCGGACGTCCGACCGCCCGCCGCCGCCGATGCCGGCGCGGGACCGAGCAGGCGGCGCTCGACGAGCGCGTCGGTGAGGGCGATGCCGAGCCGGCCGGCGAGGTGGTCGTAGCAGGTGCGCCCCCGGGCCATCGCCGAACCGGCCGTCGAGGCGCGCAGACCGCGGGGCCCGCGGGCGGGGTCGGGGGAGACCTGGGCGGCGAGTTCCTCCACGAGCTGGGCGACCCGGGCGTCGAAGAGCCGTACGTACCGGTGCCGGCCCTGCCGTTCCTCGGCCACCAGCCCGCCCGCGACGAGCTTGCCCAGGTGCTCGCTCAGCGTCGACGCGGCCACCCCCGCGTGCCGGGCCAGCTCGCCGGCGGTCCATGCCCGTCCGTCGAGCAGGGCCAGCAGGCAGGCGGCCCGTGTCTCGTCGGCGATCAGCGCCGCGAGCGCGGCCAGCCCCGGCGCCCGGACGTCCCGGCGGTTGCCGGCGTATGCGTTGTCCACGTCCCCAGCATGAGCGACGAACACTTCGGCGCCCGCCGAACCGTGCCGGGCCGGTGCGTCCGCCGCCCCGGCCCGCCCCGGATCCCGCGGGATGCCTACCGGGGCAGCTGCTCGAACTGGCCGGCCAGTCCGTCCAGCAGGGCCGCCAGGCCGGTCTCGAACGCCCGCTCGTCGATCTTCTCCTGCTGCTCGGCGAGCAGGTGGGCCTGGCCGAGGTGCGGATAGTCGGCGGGGTCGTAGGCGCTCACGTCGTCGACGAAGCCGCCGGCGAACGAGCCGAGCGCCGAGCCCATGACGAAGTACCGCATCAGCGCGCCGATGGAGGTGGCCTGCGCGGGCGGCCAGCCGGCCCGGACCATCGCGCCGTACACCGCGTCGGCCAGCCGCAGTCCGGCGGGACGCCGGCCGGGGCCCTGGGCGAGCACCGGGACGATGTTCGGGTGGTCGCGCAGGGCGGCACGGTAGGAGACGGCCCAGTCGTGCAGCGCGGTGCGCCACGCGCGGTCGTCCTCGAACATCGACAGGTCGACCTGGGCGCTCACCGAGTCGGCGACCGCCTCCAGGATCTCGTCCTTCGTGCGGAAGTGGTTGTACAGCGAGGGTCCGCTCACCCCCAGTTCGGCGGCGAGCCGACGCGTGGAGACGGCCGCGAGACCCTCCGCGTCCACGAGCGCCCGTGCGGCCTGGACGATCCGGTCGGTGCTGAGAAGGGGCTTGCGCGGTCGGGCCATGGCGCACATAGTAGGGCTGCGCGCTGTAAACTAGCAGTGCTAATTTAAAGACAGACTTCGTCGGTGGGGTGATCTCGTGGTGAACCTGGGGCTCAGCGAGGAGCAGGCGGCCGTGCAGCGGCTCGCCAAGGAGTTCGTCGACCGGGAGATCGCTCCGCACGTCGTCGCCTGGGACCGGGCCGAGGAGGTCGACCGGTCCCTCGTGAAGAAGCTCGGTGAGGTCGGTTTCCTCGGCCTGACCGTCGACGAGGAGTACGGCGGCTCGGGCGGCGACCATCTCGCCTACTGCCTGGTGACCGAGGAGCTGGGCCGCGGGGACTCGTCCGTGCGCGGGATCGTGTCCGTCTCCCTGGGGCTGGTCGCCAAGACGATCGCCGCGTGGGGGAGCGAGGAGCAGAAGCGCCGGTGGCTGCCGGGGCTGACCTCCGGCGCGTACGTGGGCTGCTTCGGCCTGACCGAGCCCGGCACCGGCTCGGACGCCGGCAACCTCACCACGCGCGCGGTCCGCGACGGCGACTCCTACGTCGTCAACGGCGCCAAGACGTTCATCACCAACGGCACCTGGGCCGACGTCGTCCTGCTGTTCGCCCGCTCGACCGACGCCCCGGGCCACAAGGGCGTCTCCGCGTTCCTCGTCCCCACCGACACCCCCGGTCTGACCCGGCGCGCCATCCACGGCAAGCTCGGGCTCCGCGGCCAGGCGACCGCCGAACTGGTTCTGGAGGACGTCCGCATCCCCGCCTCCGCGCTGCTGGCGCCCGAGGGCAAGGGATTCTCCGTCGCCATGTCGGCGCTGGCCAAGGGCCGGATGTCGGTCGCCGCGGGCTGCGTCGGGATCGCGCAGGCCGCCCTGGACGCGGCGGTGCGGTACGCGGGCGAGCGCGAACAGTTCGGCCGGACCATCGCCCACCACCAGCTGATCCAGGAGCTCATCAGCGACATCGCCGTCGACGTCGACGCGGCCCGGCTGCTGACCTGGCGGGTCGCCGACCTGATCGACCGCGGCCTGCCCTTCGCCACCGAGTCCTCCAAGGCCAAGCTCTTCGCCTCGGAGGCCGCCGTGCGCGCCGCGAACAACGCGCTGCAGGTCTTCGGCGGCTACGGCTACATCGACGAGTACCCGGCGGGCAAGCTGTTGCGCGACGCCCGGGTGATGACCCTCTACGAGGGCACGAGTCAGATCCAGAAACTGGTCATCGGACGGTCGCTGACGGGGGTCTCGGCGTTCTGAGTACGTCCTGAGTACCCGGACGGATGTGGCGCGGGCCCTGCCTCGGCGAGGCTGGCGGCATGAGCGACACACCGGTCAAGCAGAACACCGCCGCCTTCTACGGCCAGGCGGTCGCGTCCTTCGCCGTGGCCATGGCGGCGACCGCCATCGGTATCTTCCGGTTGCACGCCGACGCCTGGGTACGCGGCTTCCTCGCGATCGCCGTCCTGTATCTCGTCACGTCCGCCTTCACCCTGGCCAAGGTGATCCGCGACAAGCAGGACGCCGCGGCCCGGGTGTACAGCCCCTTCGAGAAGCTCTGAGCGGGCACTCTAAGCGAGCGCTCAGTTTCGGCTGTATGGTGTAGCTCCTGCAGCGAGAGGGGCGAACCAGCGATGAGTGCGGCGGAGGAGACGGCCGGCGGCGAGATCGAGCCGTGGGAAGAGGTCACCCCTGACGCGGCCCGGCGACTGCTGGTGGCCGCGGTGGAGGCCTTCGCCGAGCGCGGCTACCACGCGACGACGACCCGCGACATCGCGGGCCGCGCGGGCATGAGCCCGGCCGCCCTCTACATCCACTACAAGACCAAGGAAGAGCTGCTCCACCGCATCAGCCGGATCGGCCACGACCGCGCGCTGGACATCCTGCGCACGGCGGCCGCCGGCGAGGGCGACGCCACCCGCCGCCTCGCCGAGGCCGTGAGCTCCTTCGTCCGCTGGCACGCCGGGCGGCGCACCACGGCACGGGTCGTCCAGTACGAACTGGACGCGCTCGGCCCCGAGGCCCGCGCCGAGATCCTCGACCTGCGCCGCCAGGTCGACGCCGAAGTGCGCGGGATCATCGAGGACGGCGTGGCCACGGGCGAGTTCGACGTGCCGGACGTGCACGGGACGACCCTCGCGGTGCTGTCCCTCTGCATCGACGTGGCCCGCTGGTTCAAGGTCGGCGGGCCGCGCACGCCCGACGAGGTCGGCGCGCTGTACGCCGACCTCGTGCTGCGGATGGTGGGCGCGGCGAAGTAGCCGCACCGCGCCCGCCCCCGCGGGTCAGAGGCGGCCCCGGGTCACAGGTAGTACCGGGACACCGACTCCGCCACGCACACCGGCTTGTCCCCGCCCTCGCGCTCCACGGTGAAGGCGACGGCGACCTGGACGCCGCCGGGGACGTCCTCCACGCCGGTGATCGTCGCGGTGGCGCGCAGTCGCGAGCCGACCGGGACCGGCGCCGGGAAACGGACCTTGTTGGTCCCGTAGTTGACGCCCATCTTCACGTTCTCGACCTTGATCAGCTGCGGGCCGAAGAGCGGCAGCAGGGAGAGGGTGAGGTAGCCGTGCGCGATGGTCGTCCCGAAGGGGCCGGCGGCGGCCTTCTCCGGGTCGACGTGGATCCACTGGTGGTCGCCGGTGGCCTCCGCGAAGAGGTCGATGCGCTTCTGGTCGACGTCCAGCCAGTCGGTGTGACCCAACTGCTCGCCCACCGCCGCCTTCAGATCGTCGGCGGACGTGAAGATCCTCGGCTCTGCCATGTCTGCGGCCCTCTCGCGTCACTAGCTGCCCATGTCACCGTGCCATAGGTCTAAGCGACTGCTTAGCATGGTCCGCCGCCGAGCCGATGTCAACGGACCCGGCGACGAGCCGCTGGGTAGGGTGCGAGGGATGCCGCAGATTCCCGAGAAGGTCCACGAACTCACGGTCGGTCAGCTCGCCGCGCGCAGCGGCGCCGCCGTCTCCGCCCTGCACTTCTACGAGTCCAAGGGCCTGATCAGCAGCCGCCGCACGGCCGGCAACCAACGCCGTTACCACCGTGACGCGCTGCGCCGCGTCGCGTTCGTCCGCGCGGCGCAGCGGGTCGGGATCCCCCTGGCCACGATCCGCGAGGCCCTGGCCGAGCTCCCCGAGGAGCGGACCCCGACCCGGGAGGACTGGGCCCGCCTCTCCCGGGCGTGGCGCGCGGAGCTGGACGAGCGGATCAAGCAGCTCAACCGGCTGAGGGACCACCTCACCGACTGCATCGGCTGCGGCTGTCTGTCCCTGGCGACCTGCGTCCTGTCGAACCCCGACGACGTCTTCGGCCGGCGGGCCTCCGGCTCGCGGCTGCTGGTGGAGCAGGGGGGAGCCGGAGACCGCGCGTGCGGGGACCGCTGAGCCGCGTCACTCGTACTCGGTGCCGCCCTTGCGGGTCAGATACGCCCCGCTGACCGCCTTGGCGATCGCCCTGCCCCCGGTCACCGGGCTGTGGCGCTCGACGGCCGGCCGGATCACCACCCCCTCGCGCAGGTGCAGCCCGCGTCCCGAGACCGTCTCCCGGCCGGTGGCGATCTCCAGGATCCGCTCACTGTCGTACGGGCCCTCGAACAGGCGCGGGACGAGGGGCAGTTCGCCCGCCAGGAGCTGCGCCGCGTCCAGCCAGCGGACCGTGCCGTCGAGGTCGGCGCAGACGTCGAACACCGCGTACCCGAGGGTGTCGCGCCGCCCGTCCGCGCCGTACGTCAGGTCCTGCACGCCGGCTCCGTAGACCTCCCCGAAGACGCCGATCCGGCGGGCGCCGAGCCGGTCGGCGAGGCGGGCCGCCGCCTCGGGGACGCCGTGGCCGCGCACGGCACGCCAGTACAGGTTGCGCGGATCCTCGGTCAGGGCGAGGGACTTCGCGCCGAAGCCCTTCGAGGAGACGTACACCCGCTTCTCGTCGGCCGCGTACGTCAGCAGGCAGGCGGAGCCGTGCAGTTTCTCGGTCACCACGACGGGCTCGCCCGGCTCGAAGATGCCGGGATAGCGCTGGATGTTCTCGATGTCGACCCACGGCAGCAGGTCCGGCGCGGCCTCGACGTCGCCGTTCATCGTCGGCGGGACGGGCGGCACCCACTTGACGATGCCGAGTCGCTCCGCGAAGTCGGTGCCCTCGGCCGCCGCGCGCGCCAGGTCGACGCCGGCCAGCGCCTCGGGCCGGCACACGATCCCCTGCGACAGCTCGCCCCGCAGCCGCACGGCCTTGACCCGGTCCGACGCGCTGCCCGCCAGCCGCCCGGTCAGTCCGAGCTCCTCGACCAGCGCCGCGGGAAGCACCGACTGCTCGGGGATGTACAGGGCCGCCTCGCCGGTGCGGTAGGCGCCCTTGGCCACCACGGCCCGGTACAACCCGACCTGGGCCAGTTCGAGGGCGTCGGCGTTGGGGTGTTCGTGGACGGTCAGCACTTCGGCGGTGACGCGCAGCGTCGACATCGGTGGCTCCTCAGGGACTCGATGGGTCCTCAGACGGGTTTCATCGGCCCTACTGTCCCCGCCGGAAATCGGTGGAGCGACCGGATTAGCCGCTGCTAGCGTCAGGTGCGGCCGACGCTGCGGGTCCCGGTCGAGCCATGCCCCTTCACGCACGAGCCGGTCTCCGTCGGACCCCTCAGGCCTGAGACTGCCGCTGCCCGCGCTGCCCGCGCTGCCCGCGCTGCCCGCGCTGCCCGCGCTGCCCGCGCTGCCCGC
>NZ_JBHVYK010000033.1:51786-77370 GCF_042880855.1 Streptomyces sp. NPDC058291 | reverse complement strand
GTCCCAGGCCGTCCGGACGGCCTGGGACGACTCGACTCAAGGCGTCCCGGGCCGTCTCGGCCGAGCGGTCAGGGGAGCCGGAGGGCGCTCCTCGGCGCGCCGTCGCCGGCCGGCGGGGCGGTCCGCGGGGCGGTGGCGGCCCGGTGCGATCCCGCTGTCGCGGCGGCGAACGCCTTCGCGCCGCCCACGAAGGGGACCCGGGCCGAGGTGCGGGCCAGGTCCACCGTGAGGGTCGCGGTGTCGGCGGGCGGGTCGATGAGGTCCTTGTCGGTGCCCGCCACGATCAGCGCGAGGCGGTGACCGGCCGGGACCACGTGGTCGGTGGCCGCGAGGTCGAGGGTGATCGTGTACGCCCGGCCCGGGGTGAGGGGCACGCCCTTGCCGGGGTCGGCGTAGGTGCCGAGGTCGGCCCAGCCCCGGCTGACGACGGTCGCGCCGACGTCGGCCGTCCTGGCCTTCGTCTCCTTGAAGCAGGCGCTGTCGCCCGCGGTGCTCTCACCCCAGCAGGAGCGCTCGGGGAGGGTGGTGATGCCCTCGCCGCTCGCCGCGTAGTCCCGGATCGTGTCGGGGCCGAGGTCGACGAGGACGGCGCTCAGATGGGCCGTCGCCGTGGTGGGTGTGGCGGTGACGGTGACCTGGGAGGAACCGGACAGGCGCAGGTCACGGCCGAGGGCGCCGGTGACGAAGCCGGCCTTGTCGGGCGTCGGCGCGTCGACGCTCGCGGCCCAGTCGGTCTCGTCGCGCCGCGGATCGTCGGTGAAGGCCGCGCTGCCCGTGCCCTTGCGCAGGCCGAGGGCGCCGACGCCGGGCCGGTCTCCCACGGCCGGGCGCAGGGTCACGGGCTGCGCGCCGTGCGGCGGCCAGACCGTCGAGGTGACCCACTGGTCGGGGTGCCGTTCGACGTCGGCCATCGGCTCGCGGTCGATGCCGTTGTCGTAGCCGAGGAGCTCGTGGTCGAACCAGCGGTGCAGGGTGTCGACCCACGCGGCGCGCCGGAAGTCGAAGGGGTCGACATGGCCGGTCTGGGAGAGCCAGATCTTGCGTTCGACGCCGTTCTTCGCCAGGGCGTCCCACCACTGGCCGAAGTTCTTGGTGCGCACGTTCAGGTCCTGCAGGCCGTGCACGAGGAAGACGCTGGCCCTCACCTTGCGCGCGTCCCTGACGTAGTCGCGCTCGGCCCACAGCGAGGTCAGGTCACCGGTGCGCGGGGCCTCGTCGACGAGGCGGCGCTGGACGGCGGTGCACCGGGCGCGCGCGTCGGGCGCCGTGACGTATTCGGCGAGGGCGTCGGGGCCGGAGTCGTAGAGGGGCGCGCCCTGGGCGAAGTAGTAGTCGTACCAGGAGGAGATGGCGGCGATCGGGACGATCGTCCTCAGGCCCCGCACGCCCGTTGCGGCGACGGCGTTGGCTATGGTGCCGTCCCAGCTCTTGCCGATCATGCCGGTCGCGCCGTTGGTCCAGCTCGCCCTCGTGGTCGTGCGGCCGGTGCGGGTGGTGTAGGCCTTGGCGCGGCCGTTCAGCCAGTCGACGACGGCCTTCGCGGACCGGACCTCGAAGCGGCCCCCCACGTCCTCGCAGCCGTCGGAGCGGCCGGTGCCCGCCAGGTCGACGCCGACGACGGCGTAGCCGCGCGGCACGAAGTAGTTGTCGTAGAACAGCGGCATCTGGACGACGTTCCCGGCCGCGTCGTACGTCTTGAGCTGCCCCTCGTTGCCGCGTCCGCAGCAGGAGTAGTAGGGGCTCGCGTCCAGGATGACGGGCACCTTGCGGCCCTCGGCGGCCGGTTCGCGGGGGCGGACGATGTCGACGGCGACCCGGTCCGTGCGGCCGTCGCCGTCGGCGTCGAGTCCGGTGTCGACCCAGACCGCTTCGCGGACGGCGTCGCCGTAGGAGTACACGGGTCGGCTCTCGCGAGGGGCGCCATGGGCCGCTGCCGGGGTGAGGAAGGCGGCCACCAGGAGGGTGATGACGGCGGTCGCGAGCGGTCTCCAGGTCGTGAAGCGCGTGCGTGTCGGCATGCGCCGGACGGTACCCCGGTCAACTCCCGTGCAGAAGAGGGTACATGGTGCTCGCCGGAAGGCGGGACCGACAGTGGCCGAAACACGAGCGTGCGAGCGGTTCGCTCATGACGGCCGAATGGCGATCGCGTGACAGGGGTGGCGGTGGGCAGGTCCTGAGGCACAGGGAGTCCTTAGGCTCCGAACAGATCTCGTGCCTCTACGACTTGGAGCTTTCGTGCAGCGCAGAATCCTCGCGCCGGGCGCACTGGCCGCCGCGTCCGTCCTGCTGGCGATCCCGGCATCGGCGGCGGGCTTCTCCCCCGGCGCACCGGGCATCGGCGACCCCTACTACCCGGCGTACGGCAACGGCGGATACGACGTCTCCCACTACGATCTGCGGCTGAAGTACCAGCCCGCCACGGACGAGTTGGAGGGGACGGCGACCATCCTCGCGAAGACCACGCAGGATCTGTCGCGCTTCGACCTGGACTTCCTGCTCGACGTCAGCGAGGTGCGGGTCGACGGCGTCAAGGCCACGTTCGCCGCCTCGGGCGAGCACGAGCTGCAGATCACGCCGAAGAAGGCCCTGCCCAAGGGCGCGACGATCACCGTGGTCGTGCGGTACAGCGGGGTCCCGTCGTCGAAGCAGGCGTACGGCTTCACCAGTTGGCACCGCACACCCGACGGCGGGGTCGGCGCGAACGAGCCCGAGGCGGCCTGGTGGTGGTTCCCCAGCAACGACCATCCGCTGGACAAGGCCACCTACGACGTGTCGGTCCAGGTGCCGGACGGAACCCAGGCCGTCTCCAACGGCACCCTGCAGTCCAGCAGTTCACGGGCCGGCTGGACTCGCTACAACTGGCGCTCGAACAAGCCGCAGGCCACCTATCTCGCCACCCTCGCGGTCGGCAGGTTCGACATCACGACCGGTGCGACCGAGGGCGGCGTTCCGATCGTCAACGCCTACAGCCAGAGCCTGGGCGACAACGCCGGCGCGGCACGGGCGAGCATCGAGCGGACCGGTGAGATCGCCGACTGGCTGAGCGGCTACTTCGGACCGTACCCCTTCGACGCGCTCGGCGGGTACGTGCCGAACACGACCACCGGGTACGCGCTGGAGACGCAGACCCGGCCCTTCTACAGCCCCCGGCAGTTCGCGGCCGGCTCCAACACCTCCGTGGTCGTGCACGAGCTGGCCCACCAGTGGTACGGCGACTTCGTGTCCGTCGCCGGCTGGAAGGACATCTGGCTCAACGAGGGTTTCGCGCGCTACGCGCAGTGGCTGTGGTCCGAGCACGAGGACGAGGGCACGGCGCAGGAGCTCGCGGATTACGTGTACGCCTCGCATCCGGCCGACGACGCGTTCTGGACGGTCAAGCCGGGCGACCCGGGCCCGGACAAGCAGTTCGACGTCGCCGTCTACGACCGGGGCGCGCTGGCGGTGCAGGCGCTGCGCAACGAGATCGGCGACGACGCGTTCTTCACCGTCCTGAAGAACTGGCCACGGCAGCACGCGTACGGCAACGCGACCGTCGCCGACTTCCGGCAGTACGCCGAGCAGGTCTCCGGCAGGCGGTTGGACGCGCTGTTCGACGCGTGGCTCTTCCAGCCGACGAGGCCCGGAGCGCCCGCGGCCCGGTCCGCGTCGATCGCGAAGCCGGCGACCGCGCCCGTGGCGCCGAGGTCGTGGAAGAAGATCGCGGCGACGAACGACGTCCACGAGCACTGAGTCCCGGACCGGCGGCCGTGCCGTGCCGCGGTCTGCTGCGCCGCGACCCTGCGAACTGCTGTCTGCATCACAGCGCCATCGGGTGACAAGCCGTGTACGCGAGCAGACGGAGAGAACGGGGAGACGACCATGGCGACCGCGCGGAACCGCAACGAGGGTCTGGGTGTCTGGCGGGTGCTGCCGCTCGTCGGGGCGGTGATCCTGGCCGTCGGTCTGATCGGCGGCATGCCGCTGCTGACGCTGCTCGGCGCGGTCGTCGCCCTGATCGGGGTGATCGGCCTCACCGTGGCGAGACGCAAGCAGAACTGACGGCCGACGTGGGGCAGCCGGCGCCGGCGTCCGGCGTCAGCGGAACCGACGCCGGGCGCCGGCCAGGGCTGCCGGCCCCCCGGTTCGTCGCTTCCGGCGCGGGTCAGGCGTCGGCGGTCCGGCCGGGAGCGTCGCCCGCCGGAGCCGTGCCGACCGCGGGGGCGGCCGCCGCGGCCCGCAGTCCGGTGCGCGACAGGGCGGCGCTCCGCGTGGCCGGCACCGTGCACGCGTAGGCCCCCGCCAGGGCGCCGTACTCGGCGCATCGGTGGGGCGGTTCGCCGCTGAGACGGCCGAACAGGAAGGCGGACGCGAAGGCGTCGCCCGCGCCGTTGGAGTCGACCACCGGCGCGGGCGGGGCGGCGGCGGGGACGTGGGTCAGCTCACCGTCCGCCAGCAGATACGCCCCCTCGGCGCCGGCCGTGGCGACGACCGTGTCGGCGCGGCCGCGCTCGGCGATCCGGCGCATGGTCGCCCGCGGGTCCCCCAGCGCGGCCGCGGAGACGAACACGACGTCCGCCTCGTACGCGAAGGCCTCGTGATAGGGGTTCTCGCCGTCCCAGTTGTGCAGGTCGGTGGAGATGCCGACGCCTGCCCGGCGGAGCACGGGGAGGGCCTCGGCGCAGGGGTGGGTGATGGTCACGTGCGCGTGACGGCTGGATGCGGCCAGGGTGCGCAGCGTGGCCTCGGGGAAGCGGTCGTCGGGGCGGCTGCGGCTGTTGTCGTACAGCGAGAGCCGCCGCCCGTCGGGGCCGACCAGGTTGACGGCGCGCTTGGTGCCGGCCGGCTGCGGGAGGTCGGTGAGCGCGATGCCCTGGTCGCGGTGCAGGGCGCGGACGAGGTCGCCCTCCGGGTCGTCACCGAGGAAGTCCAGGTGGTGCACCCGCAGACCGAGGGCGGCGAGGCCCAGGGCGACGAAGTCGCCGGTCTGCCCGGCGCGGGCGCGGATCCCGTTGTCGATCATGTAGCTGTCGGCGTACGGGAGCGGCAGCTCCGGCACGTGGACGATGGTGTCCACGCCGGCTCCGCCCAGCACCAGAACGTCGACGTCCTTCTCGCCGTCACTGTCGATGTGCTCGCGCATGTGCGTCATCCCTCCCCGTGGTCGTACACCGTCACCGCGGCGCCCCGCCGCACCGGCCGCTCTTTTCGACGAGCGGCTCGGTGCGGCCGCGCTCGCCCCCGGCCGGCCCGCAGCCTATCCGTGGCCCGGCAGAGCACGGGGGTCGGCGCGGCCACTACTTCGTGAGCTGCGTGAGCTCCGTGTCCGTCGCCTTGGACACGCGGTCGCGGACCGCGTACCAGCCGGCGACCAGGGCGGCCGCGACCACCGGGATCAGCAGGAGCGTCTTGCGGCCGACCTCGGGGTCGTTCCCCATCAGGCCGAGGACGGCGATCAGGAAGACGATCGTGACGATCTCCGTGACCGGGCTGCCGGGGAGCCGGAAGGAGGGCCGCTGCAGCAGTCCCGCCCGGGCGCGGCGGACGAAGACCAGGTGGCAGACCATGATGATCACCCAGGTGCTGATGATGCCGAGGGAGGCGATGTTCAGCACGATCTCGAAGGCCTGGCTCGGCATGAGGTAGTTCAGGCCGACACCGAGGACGCACACGGCGCAGGTGAGCAGGATGCCGCCGTAGGGGACCTGGCTGCGGTTCATGCGGGCGGTGAACCTCGGGGCGGAGCCCGCCGTGGCCATGGAGCGCAGGATGCGGCCGGTGGAGTACAGGCCGGAGTTCAGGGAGGACATGGCGGCCGTCAGGACCACCAGGTTCATCACGCCGCCGGCGCCGGAGACGCCGATCTTCGACAGGACGGTGACGAACGGGCTCTCGTCGGCCGAGTAGAGCGAGCCGGGCAGGAGGAGGGCGAGCAGGACGACGGAGCCGACGTAGAAGAGGCCGACGCGCCACATGATGGAGTTCACCGCGCGCGGGACGACCTTCTCCGGCTCGGCGGTCTCGCCCGCGGCGACGCCGACCAGTTCCAGCGCCGCGTAGGCGAAGATCACGCCCTGCATGACGAGGACCACGGGCATGGCGCCGTGCGGGAGCAGACCGCCGTGGTCCGTGATCACGCCGGGACCGGGCGTCTGCCCGCCCACCTGGTGCCGGGTGGCGAGCAGGAAGATGCCGACGCACATGAAGGCGACGAGGGTGGCGACCTTGACGATCGCGAACCAGAACTCCATCTCGCCGAAGATCTTCACCGAGATCAGGTTGACCGCCAGCACCACCGTGAGGGCGACGAGCGCGAGCACCCACTGGGGGACGCTCGTGAACATGCTCCAGTAGTGCGTGTACAGGGCGATCGCGGTGATGTCGGCGATGCCGGTCGTGGACCAGTTCAGGAAGTACATCCAGCCGGCGACATAGGCGCCCTTCTCGCCGAGGAACTCGCGCGCGTACGACACGAAGGAACCGGAGGAGGGCCGGTACAGGACCAGCTCGCCGAGGGCGCGGACCACGAAGAAGGCGAAGACGCCGCAGACCAGATAGGCGAGCGCGAGGGCCGGGCCCGCGCTGTGCAGGCGTCCTCCGGCGCCCAGGAAGAGGCCGGTGCCGATGGCGCCGCCGATGGCGATCATGTTGACGTGGCGGTGCTTGAGGTCCTTGCTGTAGCCGGCGTCGCCCGCGTCCGCGGGTGTCGCGGTCGCCCGGGGGTGGGCGGCGACTTCGGCCGTGCGCACGCTGTCCTTGCTCACGGGTGGTTCCACTCTCTGGTGCGCCCGGGCCTGATGGGCCCGGGTGTCCGTACGGTCGTGGCCCGCGGCTCCCGGGTAGGGGCACAGACCAAGGCAGCACTTTCCCAGAACGCAGGGTGACCATGCGGTGGCCGACGTCACACAGCGTCGCTTCTCACACGGTTCACACCGCCACTCCGCACTCCCTTGCGCCCCGGGTTTCACAGCACCGGTGTGACAGCGATACTGCTGCACATGACGAGCGAGACCGAGGTGCCGGCCCTCACGGTCGACGAGCTGGCCGCCCAGGCGGGGGTCACGGTGCGCACCGTGCGCTTCTACTCCACCAAGGGGCTGCTGCCGCCGCCGGTCATCGGTCCGCGCCGGGTGGGCCACTACGGCCCCGGGCATCTCGCCCGTCTCGCGCTGATCGAGGAGCTGCGCGAACAGGGCCTGACGCTGGCGGCGATCGAACGGTACCTGGACCGGCTGCCACCCGGGCTCGACGCCCATGACCTCGCCGTGCACCGGGCCGTGGTGGCCTCCTGGTCGCCGGACGCGGTGGAGACCGTTCCCCGGGAGGAACTGCAGAGCCGGGCGGGACGACCGCTCGACGACGAGGACGTGGACCGGCTCGTGGCGATGAACGTCGTACGACGCGAGGGGGACGGGTACGGGGTCGACCTCGGTCTGCTGCGCCTCGGCGTCCGGCTCCTGGACGTGCCGCTCTCCCAGGAGTCGATCCGCGCCGCGCGCACCGTCCTGACCGACCACGCGCGCGCGGCGGCCCACGAGCTGTCGCGGCTGCTGCGCGAGGAGATGCCGGAGCGCGACGCGCAGGCGGTGCGCTCGCTGTCGGCGCACATGCAGCCCCTGGTCGTGCAGGCCCTGCTGACGGCGTTCCAGCGCTCGCTCACCGAGGAGGTGCGGGAGTGGCTCGGGGAGCCGCCCGCGGACGGCTCCCCCTGACGCGCCGGTGGCTCAGCGCGCGTCCGTGAAGGTCTCCCCCTTCTCCGCCTTGGTCACCAGCAGGGCGGGCGGCGTGAAGCGGTCGCCGTAGCGCTCGGCGAGCTCACGCGCGCGTGCCACGAAGCCGGGGAGGCCGCCCTCGTAGCCGTTGATGTACTGCAGCACGCCGCCGGTCCAGCCGGGGAAGCCGATGCCGAGGAGGGAGCCGATGTTGGCGTCGGCGACGGAGGTCAGGACGCCTTCCTCCAGGAGTTTGACGGTGTCGAGGGCCTCGGAGAAGAGCATGCGTTCCTGCATGTCCTCGAACGGGATCTCGGCGCCCGCGCGCGTGAAGTGCTCGCGCAGGCCCGGCCACAGTCCGGCCCGCCCGCCGTCCTCGCCGTACTCGTAGAAGCCCGCTCCCCCGCTGCGCCCGGTGCGCCCGAACTCGTCGACCATGCGGTCGATGACGGCCTCGGCCGGGTGTCCGGGCCAGGTGCCGCCCGCCTCCTCGACGGCCCGCCTGGACTCGTTGCGGATCTTGCGCGGCAGGGTGAGGGTCAGCTCGTCCATCAGGGAGAGCACCTTGGCCGGGTAGCCGGCCTGGGCGGCCGCCTGCTCCACCGAGGCGGGCTCGATGCCCTCGCCGACCATGGCGACGCCCTCGTTGATGAAGTGGCCGATCACCCGGGAGGTGAAGAAACCGCGCGAGTCGTTGACGACGATCGGGGTCTTCCTGATCTGCCGGACCAGGTCGAAGGCGCGCGCGAGCGTCTCGTCGCCGGTGCGCTCGCCCTTGATGATCTCGACGAGCGGCATCTTGTCGACGGGCGAGAAGAAGTGCAGGCCGACGAAGTCGTCCTGGCGCTCGACGCCCTCGGCGAGGGCGGTGATGGGCAGCGTGGAGGTGTTGGAGCACAGCAGGGCGTCGGGGGCGACGATGTGCTCGATCTCCTGGAAGACCTTGTGCTTGAGCGCGGTGTCCTCGAAGACGGCCTCGATGACGGCGTCGCAGCCGGCGAGGTCGGCGGGGTCCGCGGTGGGCGTGATGCGCGCGAGCAGCGCGTCCGCCTTCTCCTGGGTGGTGCGGCCCCGGGCGACGGCCTTGGCGCACAGCTTCTCGGAGTAGCCCTTGCCCTTGACGGCCGCCTCCAGGGAGACGTCCTTCAGGACGACGTCGATGCCCGCGCGGGCGCACGCGTAGGCGATGCCGGCGCCCATCATCCCGGCGCCCAGGACGGCGGCCCTGCGGACCGTGCGGGGCTCGACGCCCCGGGGGCGGCTGACGCCGGAGTTGACGGCCTGGAGATCGAAGAAGAACGCCTGGATCATGTTCTTCGACGTCTGTCCGGCGGCCAGCTCGACGAAGTAGCGGGCCTCGATGACCTGCGCGGTCTCGAAGTCGACCTGGGCGCCCTCGACGGCGGCGGCGAGGATCGCGCGCGGCGCCGGATAGGGGGCGCCGTTGGTCTCCTTGCGCAGACTGGCCGGGAAGGCGGGCAGGTTGGCGGCGAAGCGGGGGTCGGCGGGCGTGCCCCCGGGGATGCGGTGGCCCGGCCTGTCCCAGGGCTGCTGCGACTCGGGGTGGGCGTCGATGAAGGCGCGCGCCTTGGCGAGCAGTTCGTCGGGCGTGGCGGCGACCTCGTGGACGAGGCCGTTCTCCAGGGCCTGGCGGGGGCCGTACTGGTTGCCCTGGAGGAGGACCTTGAGCAGGGCGTCGGTGATGCCCAGCAGGCGCACGGTGCGCACGACACCGCCGCCTCCGGGGAGCAGACCGAGGGTGACCTCCGGGCAGCCGATCTTCGAGCCGGGCGCGTCGAGGGCGACGCGGTGGTGGCAGGCGAGAGCGAGCTCGAAGCCGCCGCCGAGGGCCGCGCCGTTCAGGGCGGCGACGAGGGGCTTGCCGAGGGTCTCGATCCGGCGGAGGTTGCGCTTGATCTCCAGTCCGCCCTCGAAGAGCTCACGGGCCGTGTCGGGCGTGACGCGGATCAGGTCGCGCAGGTCGCCGCCGGCGAAGAAGGTCTTCTTGGCGGAGGTGAGGACGATGCCCCGGATGGAGTCCTTCTCGGCCTCCAGCCGGTCGGCGACCGCGGCGAGCGAGGCGCGGAAGGCCGCGTTCATGGTGTTCGCGGACTGGTTCGGGTCGTCGAGGACGAGGGTGACGACGCCGGTGCGGTCCTGTTCCCAGCGGATGGCGGTGCTCTGTGTCATGACGGGATCTCCGTAGAAGTCTTGGGTTCCGCTGGGGTGGTCAGACGCGTTCGACGATCGTGGCGATGCCCATGCCGCCGCCGACGCAGAGGGTGGCCAGGCCGTAGCGCTTGTCCTGGCGCTCCAGTTCGTCGACGAGCGTGCCGAGGATCATCGCGCCGGTGGCGCCGAGCGGGTGACCGAGGGCGATCGCGCCGCCGTTGACGTTGACCTTGTCCAGGGACAGGCCCATGTCCTTGACGAAGCGCAGGACGACCGCCGCGAACGCCTCGTTGATCTCGACCAGGTCGATGTCGTCGATGCTCAGGCCGGCCTTCGCGAGGGCCTTGCGGGTGGCGGGGGCGGGACCGGTGAGCATGATCGTGGGCTCGGAGCCGGAGACGGCCGCGGAGACGATCCGCGCGCGGGGGGTGAGTCCGTGGCGCTCGCCGACCTCCTTGGTGCCGATCGCGACCAGGGAGGCGCCGTCGACGATGCCGGAGGAGTTGCCCGCGTGGTGGACGTGGTCGATCTTCTCCACCCAGTGGTACTTCTGCAGGGCCACCGCGTCGAAGCCGCCCAGTTCGCCGATGTCGGCGAAGGAGGGCTTCAGCTTGCCCAGCGACTCGGCGGTGGTGCCGGGGCGCGGGTGCTCGTCGTGGTCGAGGACGACCAGGCCGGCGCGGTCCCTGACCGGGACGACCGAACGGTCGAAGCGTCCTTCCTTCCAGGCCGTCGCCGCCCGCTCCTGCGACAGGGCCGCGTACTCGTCGACGTCACGCCGGGAGAAGCCCTCGATGGTCGCGATGAGGTCGGCGCCGATGCCCTGCGGCACGAAGTTCACGGCCAGGTTCGTCATCGGGTCGTTGAACCAGGCGCCGCCGTCCGAGGCCATCGGCACCCGGGACATGGACTCCACGCCGCCCGCGAGGACCAGGTCCTCCCAGCCCGAGCGGACCTTCATGGCGGCCAGGTTCACGGCCTCCAGACCCGAGGCGCAGAAGCGGTTCTCCTGCACGCCCGCCACGGTGTCCGGCAGACCGGCCGCGATGGCGGCGATGCGGGCGATGTCGGAGCCCTGGTCGCCCACGGGCCCGACCACGCCGAGCACGATGTCGTCGATCGCGGCCGGGTCGAGGCCGGGGAAGCGGTCGCGGAGCTCGTGGATCAGGCCGACGACGAGGTCGATGGGCTTCGTGCCGTGCAGGGCGCCGCTCGCCTTGCCGCGCCCGCGCGGGGTGCGGATCGCGTCGTACACGTACGCTTCGGTGCTCACTGGTAAGCCTTTCGGGAGGGTGGGCCGAGCCGGGCGGGGTCAGTCGCCCTGGGACACGGTGTTCGGGGAGGGCCGCTCGGGGTCCGTCACGAGCTCGGGTATGTCCCAGTCGCGGGCCACCTCGCGGGTGTGGGCGCCGGGTCGGGCCGGCCCGGTGCGGACGGCCGTGGGCGTCGCGGAGAACCGGGGCGCGGGGGCCGGCTGGGTGATGCCGGCGTGGTCGGTGAAGGTGCCCCGGGCCGCGAGGTGCGGGTGGTGCGGGGCCTCGCGCAGCGAGAGCACGGGCGCGACGCACGCGTCGGAGCCTTCGAAGACGGCCGTCCACTCGTCGCGGGTGCGGGTCCTGACGCGGGCGGCGACGGCGTCGCGCAGCTCTCCCCAGCGCGTCCAGTCCTTGCGGGCGTCGCGGAGGTCCCCGAGGCCCAGCAGGTCCACGAACTCGTCGTAGAACTGCGGCTCCAGCGCGCCGACCGCCAGGTGGCCGCCGTCGGCGGTCTCGTACGTCCCGTAGTAAGGGCATCCGCCGTCGAGGAGGTTGGCGCCGCGCCGGTCCTGCCAGCCGCCGGCCGCGAGCATGCCGTGGATCATCGCGGAGAGGTGGGCGACGCCGTCCACGATGGCGGCGTCGACCACCTGGCCGACACCGCTCGCGCGGGCGTGGTGGAGAGCCGCGAGCACGCCGACGACGAGGTACAGGGAGCCTCCCGCGTAGTCGCCGAGCAGGTTGGCGGGGACGGGCGGCGGCTGGTCGGGCGCGCCGATCATGCCCAGGGCGCCGGTCAGGGCGATGTAGGCGACGTCGTGACCCGCGCGGGGGGCGAGCGGACCCTGCTGGCCCCAGCCGGTCATCCGGCCGTAGACCAGCCGGGGGTTGCGCGCGTGGCACTCCTCGGGGCCGACGCCCAGGCGCTCGGCGACGCCCGGCCGGTTGCCCTCGATGAGCACGTCGGCGCGGGCGGCGAGGTCGAGGACGCGCGCGGGGCCGTCCGGGGCCTTGAGGTCGACGATCACGGAGCGCTTGTTGCGGTTGGTGACGTCGTAGGAGGGGTCGATGGACAGGACGGCTCCGCCGGGGCGGTCCACCCGGACGACGTCGGCGCCGAGGTCGGCCAGGAGCATGCCGGCGAAGGGGCCGGGGCCGATGCCGGCGAGCTCCACCACGCGCACGCCCGTGAGCGGGCCCTGCCCGGCCGTCCGTGGCGTCGTCATCCAGCCCCCTTGCTGTGACACAACCGATGTAACACCAGTGATGCTATGAATGCCGTGGAGAGGACACAAGAGCTGAGCGAGCAAGCGCTTGGACACATTCGGGACACCTGCCGCCGGGCTCCGCACTCCTCACGCTAGCCTCAGCCACCGACAGCGGCGCGGGCTGCACGGCAAAGGGGTGTCATGAGCAGGCTGAAAAGGTCGGACCGTCCGTACGACATCGTGCTCTTCGGAGCCACCGGCTTCGTCGGGGCGCTCACCGCGGAGTACCTCGCCGCGCACGCGCCCGCCGACGTCCGGTGGGCGGTCGCGGGGCGCGACGAGACGAAACTGCGGCGGCTGCGCCAACGGCTCGGCGTGGACGTCGGGGTGCTGCGGGCCGACGTCTCGGACCCGGCGTCGCTGCGCGCCCTCGCGGAGCGGGCGCGCGTGGTGGCCACGACGGTGGGCCCCTATGTGCGCTACGGCGAGGAACTCGTGGCCGCCTGCGCGGACACCGGCGCCGACTACCTCGACCTCACCGGCGAGCCGGAGTTCGTGGACCTGATGTACGTCCGGCACGACGCCCGCGCGCGGGAGACGGGGGCGCGGCTGATCCACGCGTGCGGCTTCGACTCCGTCCCGCACGACCTGGGCGCGTACTTCACCGTCCAGCAGCTTCCGCAGGGCGTTCCGCTGACCGTGGACGGCTACGTCACCGCCGACGCCGCCTTCTCCGGCGGCACCCTCGCCTCCGCGCTCGGCCAGTTCGCGCGCGGCCGGCAGATGGTGGCCGCGGCGCGGGAGCGCGGACGGCACGAGCCGCGGCTGGTGGGGCGTCGCGCCACCGCGCCGGTGGGCGCGCCCCGGTTCGCCGCGGAGGTCGGCGCCTGGGCGCTGCCGCTGCCGACCGTCGACCCGCAGATCGTGCTCCGGTCGGCGCGGGCGCTGCAGCGCTACGGGCCCGACTTCCGCTACCGGCACTACGCGGCCGTACGGCGGCTGCCCGTCGCCATGGGCGGCGTCGCCGCAGTCGGCGCCCTGGCCGCGGCGGCCCAGGTGCCGCCCGCCCGGCGCTGGCTGTCGGACCGGCTCAAGCCGGGCGAGGGGCCGAACGAGCAGAGGAGGGCGCGCAGCTGGTTCTGCGTGCGGTTCGTCGGCGAGGGCGGCGGCCGCCGGGTGTTCACCGAGGTCTCGGGCGGCGACCCCGGCTACGACGAGACGGCGAAGATGTTCGCCGAGGCGGCCCTGTCCCTCGTCTGCGACGCCCTCCCGCCGACGGCGGGGCAGGTCACCACGGCGGTGGCGATGGGGGACGCGCTGATCGGGCGGCTGACCCGGGCGGGCGTCCGGTTCCGCGTCGCGGCGCGCCGCTGAGGCGTCCCGCGCCCGCTCCCGCCGTCCCGTGGCCGGCCACAGGCCATCCCGGGCCGCTCCGGACCGGCCCTGACCGGACCCGCCGGACCCGCCGAACCGACGAACCCGGCGCGCAGCGGCATGCCCACCGCCTCGCAGAGGGTGCGTCGCCTGCCCGGCCGTCGGGCCGCGTGGCGCCGACCTGCGCCACGCCCGGACGCCGGGGACGGCTCGGCGGTCCAGGAGCGGACGTCCACGAGGACGGGTCAGTGGCGGACCGTCGCCTCCTGAAGCGCCTGGCGGCACAGTGAGTCCGCCCTGCGGGTGGTCTCCGGAAGGCGGAACCGCGGGGTGAGGGCCAGGGTGTGGGCGCAGGCGCCGTCCAGGTCGACGCGGTGGCCCACGGACACGAAGACCGGCTTCACGCCCGCCCGGGTGCGCAGCGCGCGCCCCACCTCGTCGTCGCCCGCCAGCAGCGGGGACGACGACCCGCGCGGCGCGCCCGGGTCGTCGTAGACGAAGGCGAACGGGTTCTTGGCGACGCCGACGGTGGGCAGTCCGGTGAGCACGCCGAGGTGACTGGCGAGGCCGAAGCGGCGTGGATGGGCGAGACCGTAGCCGTCGCAGACGACCAGGCCGGGCGGGCAGGGCAGGGCCTCCAGGGCCGCGAGCACGGTGGGGATCTCGCGGAAGGCGAGCAGCCCGGGGACGTACGGGAAGGAGATCCGCCCGACGGCGGTCGCCTCGGCGACGACGTCGAGGCTCGCCGCGTCCAGCACCACGGCGGCCGCGGCGACCACGTCCCGCTCGTCGTCGTAGGCGACGTCGACCCCCGTCACGTGTCCTGTTCCAGGCGGCGGCCCGGGCTCGTCCAGCACCACCCGGGCCCGCAGCTCGTCCTGGACGGCGCGGGCCTCTTCCTCGGTCGCGGGCCAGCCCGCGGGGATGCTTACGGTCGTCATGGTGGGCACGAGCGTACGACTTCCGCGGGCCGGCCCGCGATCGAGTTCCCATCGTGGGCCGGCCCGCGATCGTGTTCCCGTCGTGGGGGAACCCGGACCTGGGCTACGGGCCTCGTCGCCGGGCGGTGGGTCGGCTCTCACCGTCGAGCGCGCGCCGCCGCCGTACACCTGGCCCTGGGGCCCCGGGTCCGGGGTCCTCGGAAGGCGGCTCACCCCTCCAGGCGTGCCACCCGCCCCTTCTCCCCCGCGGCCCAGCAGCCGGCGTCGGCCGCGCAGTCCACGGTGTCGTACGAGCCGGTGTCGACGGTGCGCCAGGTGCGGCCCGCGTCGGTGGTCAGATCGGTGCCGGTCGGGCCGACCGCCAGCGCGGCGGAACGGCTCCGCGGGATCCAGGCGACGCCGGAGCGGTAGGCGGGCGGCGGTGCGGCGGCCGGCCGCCAGCCACGGCCGCCGTCCCCGGTCGTCGCGGCGGCCTGCGGGGAGGGCTGGTCGGCTCGGTAGTCGCCGCCGACGGCGAGGCCGTGGGCACGGTCGCGGAAGGCGACGGCGAAGACGCCGCGCGCGGGGTCGCCCGCCGGGACCGGCGCTTCGGCGGCCTTCCACGTCAGTCCGCGGTCGGAGGAGCGCAGCACCCGCGCGCGTGCGGCGCCGCCGGTCGCCAGCCAGACGTCCTTGGGCCCGGAGGCCACCAGGCACTGGCCGCTCGCGGCGAAGCCGGCCTCGCCGTCCTGCGCGGCCGGCATCCCGCGGTGCGGCAGCACCTTCCAGGAGCGACCGCCGTCGCTCGTCGACAGGATGCGGAACCTGCCGTCCACCGGGTCGCTCACGGCGAGACCGTGGCGGCGGTCGAAGAAGGTCATGCAGTCGTAGAACGCGCGGGCGTCGGTGTTGCGGAAGGACTCCGTCCAGGTCGTCCCGCCGTCCTCGGTGCGGTAGACGCGCGACGCCTCGCCCTCGCCGATGGCCAGCACCACCGCGTGCCGCGCGTCGAACGCCTCGACGTCGCGGAACTGCAGGTCGGCGGCGCCGGGCGGCGAGACGTCGCGCCAGCTCCCGCCGCCGTCGACGGTGCGCAGCACCGTGCCCCGGGTGCCGGCCACCCACGCGGTGTCGCGGTCGACCGCCGCGAGCCCGCGAAAGCGCACGGCGTCGGCGCCGGTGTCCTTGAGTGCCCAGTGCGGCGGCGCGGGAGCCCTGGTGTGCGCCTGGGCCGGCAGCGCGGTCAGGACGGCGAGCACCGCCCCGCACACCGCAGCCGCCGCTCGCCCGCTCGTACGTGCCGTGCTCATCGTGCGTCGCGTCTTCCCCAAGCGCCTCATGGCGGGCGAAGCTAGCCCACGGCTTTCACCGGCGTCCAGACGCCGCGATCGTCTCAGCCGCCTTGCAGGGCACGGGAGGAGTGGTGAGTCACACGCGTGCATGAAAGGCGGTGACCGAGGTCACTAGGAATGCGTGTGCACGGATCGGCCGGTTCAGGCGTCTCTTCCAGTGTCCGGACGCACCGCCCGGAAGTCCGTCCCGCCGTCACGAGGGAGCAAGGCGTTGTCCACCGTCATCGAGCAGCCCGTCGAGGCCCGGCTGGTCGCCGCCGCGCCACGCATGCAGAGCATCCCCGCCACCTTGCACTACGACCGCCAGGATCCCTTCGCCGTCCGGATGACGTTCCCCGCTCCGGCCACCCTGGAGGGCGTCGAGGTCTGCTGGACCTTCGCCCGCGATCTGCTCTCGGCGGGCCTGCACGACGCCCAGGGCCACGGCGACGTCCGGGTGCGCCCCTATGGATACGACCGCACGGTGCTGGAGTTCCACGCACCCGAGGGCACCGCCGTCGTGCACGTGCACTCGGCCGACATCCGCCGCTTCCTGCAGGCCGCCGGCGAACTGGTGCCCGCCGGGACCGAGTACCGGCAGCTGGACCTCGACCACGACCTGGCGGAGCTGATGCGGGACGCCTGCTGATCCCTTTTTAATCCTTTGACGGCTCTCCCGCGCCGTCCTACGGTGTAGACGGTTCTGTTGCCGCCGATCGGAGAAGGACGTTGCTCGTCTGAGGTCCTGAGACACCGCGCCACACCTTCGGAGTGTGTGCGCCGCGTGCGACCTCGGCCTGCGAGCCGTCCCTGCGGAGCGGGACCTTTCCGCTGTCTCCGCGCTCCCCCGCCTCCCGCGGGTGGTCGCCGCTCTCCGGTGTCTCGACACGCGTTGCCCTGACCGCACACGCAACCGCGAGGCCCGCTTTGACTCATTCCGTCACCTGTACCTCCCTCGCCTTCTCCTGGCCGGACGGCACCCCCGTCTTCGAGGGACTCGACGTCGCCTTCGGCCCCGGCCGCACCGGACTGGTCGGCGTCAACGGCTCCGGCAAGTCGACCCTCCTGAAGCTGATCGCCGGACAGCTGGCTCCCGCCGACGGCGCCGTGCGCGTCGCGGGCGAGATCGGTCATCTCCCGCAGAACCTCACCCTGGACACCCACCTGAAGGTGGACGCCGCGCTCGGCATCGCCGCTCAGCGCGCCGCCCTGCACGCCATCGAGGCAGGCGACGCGTCCGAGGAGCACTTCGAGACCCTCGGCGACGACTGGGACGTCGAGGAGCGCGCCCTGGCCACCCTCGGCGAGCTCGGGCTCGGCCACGTCGACCTCGACCGCACCATCGGCGAGGTGTCCGGCGGCGAGTCCGTCCTGCTGCGGCTGGCCGCCCTGCTGCTGCGCCGGCCGGACGTCCTGCTGCTGGACGAGCCGACCAACAACCTCGACCTGTACGCGAGGCGGCGGCTCTACGCGGCCGTCGCGGCCTGGCCGGGCGTCCTGGTCGTGGTCAGCCACGACCGGGAGCTGCTCGACCTCGTCGACCAGATCGCCGATCTGCGCGCCGGGGAGGTCACCTGGTACGGCGGCAACCTCTCCGCCTACGAGAAGGCCCTGGCCACCGAGCAGGACGCCGCCGAGCGCATGGTGCGCGTCGCGGAGGCCGACCTGCGCAAGCAGAAGCGCGAACTGGCCGACGCCCAGGTCAAGCTGGCCCGCCGCAAGCGGTACGGGCAGAAGATGAACGACCGCAAACGCGAGCCGAAGATCGTCATGGGGGCGCGCAAACGCGCGGCCCAGGAGTCCGCGGGCAAGCACCGGATCATGCACGAGGAGCGGCTCGCCGAGGCGAGGGAGCGGCTCGACGACGCCGCCGAGGCCGTGCGCGACGACGACGAGATCCGCGTCGACCTGCCTCACACGGCCGTCCCGCCGGGGCGCGAGGTCCTCACCCTGATGGATCTGCGCCTCGCGTACGGCGCGCGCGTGGAAGGCGGTTTCGACCTGTGCGGGCCCGAGCGGGTGGCCCTGGTCGGGCGCAACGGCGCGGGCAAGACGACGCTGCTGCGCACGATCGCCGGAGAGCTGGCGCCGGAGGCGGGCGAGGCGCACGCGCGCGTGCCGCTGCGCTTCCTGCCCCAGCGGCTCGACGTCCTCGACGGCGAGCTCACGGTCGCCGAGAACGTGGCCCGGTTCGCGCCGGGAGCCACCGACAACCGGGTCCGGGCCCGACTGGCCCGCTTCCTGTTCCGGGGTGCCCGAGCCGACCAGAAGGCGGAGACGCTGTCCGGCGGGGAGCGTTTCCGGGCGACCCTGGCGGCCCTGATGCTGGCCGAGCCCGCACCCCAGCTGCTGATGCTGGACGAGCCGACCAACAACCTCGACATGGCCAGCGTGCGCCAGCTCACCACCGCGCTGGAGTCGTACGAGGGGGCGCTGGTCGTGGCCAGCCACGACCTGCCGTTCCTGGAGTCCGTCGGCATCACCCGGTGGCTGCTGCTGGACGGGGAGCTGCGGGAGACGACGGCCGAGGAGGTGGCGGGGCCGGTGCAGCCCTGAGACCCGCGCGCGCGGGTCTCAGGACAGGCACATTGTTACTGCGGGGTTTTGTCCTGGTGGTCCCGCGCTGCATGATGGCTGACCGGCGCCGCGTCCGAGGCGCCGGTCGTGCCACCCGATTCGGAGACCTGGACGTGCCCAGCAAGAAGGCCCTCATCCGCCGCCCCAGCCCGCGCCTCGCCGAAGGCCTGGTCACGCATGTCGAGCGGGAGAAGGTCGACGTGGAGCTCGCCCTGGAGCAGTGGGAGGCGTACGCCGAGACGTTGCGCGCGCACGGCTGGGAGACCGTCGAGGTCGACCCGGCCGACGACTGCCCGGACTCGGTGTTCGTCGAGGACACGGTGGTGATGTACAAGAACGTGGCGCTGATCGCGCGCCCCGGCGCCGAGTCCCGGCGGGACGAGACCCTCGGGGTCGAGGAGGCCGTGGCGCGCCTGGGCTGTTCGGTGAACTGGATCTGGGAGCCGGGCACGCTGGACGGCGGTGACGTGCTCAAGGTCGGCGACACGATCTACGTCGGCCGGGGCGGGCGGACCAACGCGGCCGGCGTCCAGCAGGTACGGGCCGCCTTCGAACCGCTGGGGGCGCGCGTCGTGGCGGTGCCGGTCAGCAAGGTGCTGCATCTGAAGTCGGCGGTCACCGCGCTGCCCGACGGCACGGTGATCGGCCACATCCCCCAGGTGGACCGTCCGTCGCTGTTCCCGCGCTTCCTGTCGGTGCCCGAGGAGTCCGGCTCGCACGTGGTGCTCCTGGGCGGTCCGCAGCTGCTCATGGCGGCGAGCGCGCCCAAGACGGCCGAGCTGCTGGCCGATCTGGGCCACGAGCCCGTCGTGGTGGACATCGGCGAATTCGAGAAGCTGGAGGGATGTGTGACATGCCTCTCGGTGCGTTTGCGCGAGCTGTACGCCTGACCGGGTGACCGAAGCACCCTTTCGGCCCGGCGACCTGCGCTTCCCAGGGCCGTTCGGCGGCACGGGAGGGCGACCGAAACGCCCGGGGCAACGGCGCTGATCAGCGATCTTTACACCTCTTTAACCTACGGTTTCGTAACCTACGGGTACGTAGCCTACGATTCCGTAAGTTCCGGCTCCGCTCGCCGGAGTATTCCGCTCCGCCTCCCGTCCCCCTGGAGTTCTCGTGACGATCACCTCCCCTCACCTCGGCAGCCCCGCCGTCTGGACCGACGCCAAGCTGCTGTACGCGCTGGAGGAAGTGGTCGAGAACGAACTCAACCGGCACCTGAAGGTCACCAAGGACTGGATGCCCCACGAGTACGTGCCGTGGAGCGACGGCCGCAACTTCCCCGGCTTCTTCGAGGACGGCGAGGCCTGGGACAAGGAACAGTCCAAGGTCACCGAGATCGGCCGGATCGCGCTGGTCGTGAACCTGCTCACCGAGGACAACCTGCCCAGCTACCACCACGAGATCGCCTCGCTCTTCGGCCGGGACGGCGCCTGGGGCACCTGGGTGCACCGCTGGACCGCCGAGGAGGGCCGGCACGGCATCGTCATGCGCGACTACCTGCTCGCCTCGCGCGCGGTGGACCCGGACAAGCTGGAGCACTTCCGCATGTCCCACATGAGCGAGGGCTTCGAGTCCGACAACCGGCACTCGATGCTCCACTCGGTCGCCTACGTCGCCTTCCAGGAGCTGGCGACCCGCGTCTCGCACCGCAACACCGGCCACCAGTCGGGTGACCCGGTCTGCGACCGCATGCTGGCGCGCATCGCGACCGACGAGAACCTGCACATGGTGTTCTACCGCAACCTCCTGAAGGCCGCCTTCGAGCTCGCCCCCGACCTGACCATGCAGGCCGTGCGGGACGTCCTCGTCAACTTCCGCATGCCCGGTCACGGCATGCCCGGCTTCGAGCGGTTCGCCGCGCAGATGGCGATCGGCGAGGTCTACAACCTGCGCATTCACCACGACGACGTCATCCAGCCGGTGCTGCGCTTCCTGAAGATCATGGAGATCGACGGCCTCGGCCCGGAGGGTCAGAAGGCGCAGGAGGAGATCGGCCTGTACATGGGCGGTCTGGACGCGGAAGCGGCCAAGTTCGACGAGAAGCTGGCCACGCGCAAGGCCCGTATGGCGGCTCGCGCCGCGGGCTGACCGGCCCCGCCCCGATCGCTTCGACGGCCCGCACCGGAACATGCTTCCCGGCGCGGGCCGTTCGCGTACGCGCGCCCTCGGTTCCTCGACCGCGCCCCCGCGACGCGGTCGCTCGGATTCCCGGGGACTTCGGCGGGCCCTGCCGCCCTTGTGCGACCCGCCCGTTCGGCACGGCCTGCCCGGTCAGGGCGCGGTGCGCCTGATCTGCAGGCGCTCCTTCTCCGACAGGCCGCCCCAGACGCCGAAGCGTTCGTCGTTGGCCAGGGCGTAGTCGAGGCACGCGGACCGCATCTCGCACATCCCGCAGATGCGCTTGGCCTCCCGCACCGAGCTGCCGGGTTCGGGGAAGAAGAACTCCGCCCCGGTCTGTGCGCACAGGGCTTCCCGCTGCCAGGTGAGGTCGGGTGTGGGAATGGTGTCGGTGTACATGGCGAGGATCGTGCCCGGCGGCGCAAAACGTTCGATCAACGCCGGATATACGCGCGCCCCGGCCGCGCGCCCCGACCCCGCGAGGCCCGAGGTCCTGAGGTCCCGAGGTCCCGAGGTCCCGATGATGGCCGGGTGACGGCCACGAAGCACGGCGGCGCGCGCGGACTCGACGCCCGTTCCGACACGCCCGTCCGTGCGACCGCCCGCGTCCATGGCCTGGCTCAGGCAGCGATTGTCAGTGGTCGGTGCCAGACTCGGCAGTGCACAGGACGGGACCCCTGCGAGGAGGGCGACGATGCTCACCACCCGTTTCGTCGACGGAGCGCCGAACTGGATCGACGTCGGCACGTCCGACATCGACGGCGCCACCGCGTTCTACGGCGCTCTCTTCGGCTGGAGCTTCCGGTCGGCGGGGCCCGACGCCGGCGGTTACGGCTTCTTCCAACTGGACGGGAAGACCGTGGCGGGCGGCATGCAGACCACGCCCGAACAGGGCCCGCCGTCGTGGACGGTGTACTTCCGGACAGCGGACGCCACCGGCACGGCCGAGGTCGCCGAGCAGGCGCACGGAAGGGTGCTCCTCGCCCCGATGGACGTGATGGGCGAAGGCACCATGGCGATCCTCGGCGACCAGGCGGGGGCTGCGTTCGGCCTCTGGCAGCCCGGCCGGACCAAGGGCGTGGACCTGGCGAACGAGCGGGGCTCGCTGTGCTGGGTCGAGCTCTACACGCCCGACATCGCCGCGGCGGCCGCCTTCTACCACACGACGCTGGGCCTGGAGACCTACGCGGTGTCCTTCCCCGGCGGCACGTACACCTGCGTCAACCCGGCGGGCGCCGACGAGGACGCGATGTTCGGCGGCATCGTCCCCCAGTCCGACGATCCGACCGAGGCCGGGTCACAGGCGCACTGGCTGCCCTACTTCGAGGCGTCCGACGTGGACGCGGTGGTCGCCAGAGCCGAGGAACGGGGCGGCAGTGTGCGGAGGCCCGCCACGGACGTCGAGGGCGTCGGCCGCATCGCCCGACTCGCCGACCCCTACGGCGCGCGTTTCGCCGTGATCAAGAGCGCCTCCCGGGAGGGGTGAGCCGGTGCGGGCGGGTCCTGCGCCGGCACCGGGCGGGGCCTATGCCGACGCCCTGCGCACCAGCGTGGTGGGCAGGACGACGGCGCCGCCCGGTTCCTCGTCGGCGGTGCGCCGGTCGAGGCGGCGCAGCAGGAGCCGGGCCATGATCCGGCCCATCTCCTCGATGTCCTGACGGACGGTCGTCAACGGCGGGTCGGTCTGTTCGGCGACGGGCAGCATGTCGTCGAAGCCCACCACGGCGACGTCCTCGGGGACCCGTCGCCCCTGTTCGCGCAGCACGCGCAGAACGCCCGAGGCGGTGAGGTCGTTGGCGGCGAACACCGCGTCGACGTCGGGGCAGCGGTCGAGGAGTTCCCGCATGGCCCGCTCGCCGCCGCCGGGGGTGAAGTCGCTCTCCACGACGAGCGACGGCTCCGCGTCGCCCATGATCTCCCGGTATCCGTCGAGCCGGTCCGCCGCGGAGGTCTGGTCGAGGGGGCCGGTGATGTGGGCGATACGCGTGCGGCCGAGACCGGCCAGGAGGCTCACGGCCTCGCGGGCGCCCCCGCGGTTGTCGCTGTCGACGTAGACGACGTCCCGCGTGCCGTCGCTCCAGCCGGGACGCCCGCCGAACACGGTCGGCACGCCGGCGCCCTGGATCAGGCCGGGCAGCGGGTCGTCGAGGTGCAGCGAGAAGACCAGCGCCCCGTCGACATGGCCGCCGGCGAGGTAACGGGCGACGCGGGCGTGGTCGTCCCGCCCCTCGGTGAGCAGCAGCACCAGCTGGTTGTCATGGGCCGTCAGTTCCTTGCTGATGCCGCGCAGTTGGAGGGCGAAGAAGGGGTCGGCGAAGACCCGGGTCTCCGGTTCGGCGATGACGACGGCGACGGCGTCGTGCTGCTTGGTGACGAGGCTGCGGGCGGCCTGGTTGGGAACGTACCCGAGCTCCTCCACGGCCTGCCGGACCCGCTCGACGAGCGGCTCGCGTACGCCGTCCCCGCCGTTGACGACCCGCGACGCGGTCGCTCGGGAGACCCCCGCCCGGGCGGCCACGGCCTCCAGCGTGGGACGCGGCGCTGTCTCGGTCACTTCGGGGCTCCTCCTGGCCGGCTGCGGATCAGGATAGCCCCGCGGCCCGACCGCCGTGAGAGCGCTCTCACCTCATGGTGACGCCGGTCCCTACGACGCCTCGGATCCGCCCGGGGCGCCCTCGTGCCGGGCCCGGCTCGGCTGCACCCGCTTGGGCTCCCCGGGCATCTTCGGGTACTCCGGCGGATAGGGCAGATCCCCCAGCCCGTGCTCGTGTTCGTCGCGGCGGGCGAGGTCGAGGAGCGTGTCGAGGGAGAAGGCGTGGTCGTCCATGTCGGCGTGCACGTCGCCGAGTTCGGCGTAACGGGCGGGCATGGTCGCGATGTCGAAGTCCCGGGGGTGGGCAACGCCCACCTCCTCCCAGCGCAGCGGCGCCGAGACGGGGGCGTGCGGGCGGGGGCGCACGGAGTAGGCGGAGGCGATGGTGCGGTCGCGGGCGGTCTGGTTGTAGTCGAGGAAGATGCGCTCGCCGCGCTCCTCCTTCCACCACTTGATCGTCACCTGCTCCGGCATCCGGCGCTCCATCTCCCGGCCGACGGCGATGGCGGCGCGCCGGACCTGGGTGAAGGTCCAGCGGGGCTCGATCGGCACGAAGACGTGCAGACCGCGTCCGCCGGAGGTCTTGGGCCAGCCCCGCAGGCCGCCGAACTCGTCGAGGACCGCCCGCAGTTCGTGCGCGGCACGGACCGCGTCGTCGAAGTCGGTGCCGGGCTGCGGATCGAGGTCGATGCGCAGTTCGTCGGGGCGGTCGACGTCGGTGCGGCGCACCGGCCAGGGATGGAAGGTGAGGGTGCCGTACTGGGCGGCCCACAGGACGGCCGCCTCCTCCGTCGGGCACATCTCGTCGGCGCTGCGTCCGCTGGGGAAGGTGATGTGCGCGGTCGGAATCCAGTCGGGCATGTTCTTCGGCGCCCGCTTCTGGAAGAAGGACTCCCCGGTCACTCCGTCGGGGTAGCGCTCCAAGGTCGTGGGACGGTCGCGCAGAGCGCGCAGGATCCCCGGAGCGACCGCCTGGTAGTAACGGGCGAGGTCCAGCTTGGTGAAGCCGCGCTCCGGGAAGAAGACCTTGTCCGGGCTGGACAGGCGCACTGTCCGGCCGGCCACTTCCAGTTCCACCGCATCGCCCATGCGAGACACGGTAGACATACCGCCTATCCCTCGCATCAGCACACACGCCGGGCAGCCCCGGCAAACCTCGCGCAGAATCGGACCATGGATCTGCCGGTGATGCCGCCCGTGAAGCCGATGCTCGCCAAGTCGGTGGCGGCCATCCCGCCGGGCATGCAGTACGAGGCGAAGTGGGACGGCTTTCGGGCGATCGTATTCCGCGACGGGGACGAGATCGAGCTGGGCAGCCGCACCGGGAAGCCGCTGACCCGGTACTTTCCGGAGCTGGTGGAGGCGCTGCGGGAGCGGGTGCCGACGCGGTGCGTGCTGGACGGGGAGATCGTCATCGCCCGGGAGGGACGCCTCGACTTCGACGCCCTCACGGAGCGCATCCATCCGGCCGCCTCCCGCGTGCGCACGCTCGCCGAGCGGACCCCGGCCTCGTTCGTGGCCTTCGACCTCCTGGCGCTGACCGACACCTCGCTGCTGGACGCGCCGCTGACCGACCGGCGTGAGCTGCTGACCCGGGCGCTGGCCGGGGTGACGGCGCCCGTGCACCTGGCGCCGGCGACCACCGACGTCGAGGTGGCCCGGCGGTGGTTCGAGGAGTTCGAGGGCGCCGGCCTGGACGGCGTGATCGCCAAGCCGCTCGCCCTGCGCTATCTCCAGGACGAGCGCGCCATGTTCAAGGTGAAGCACGAACGCACGGCGGACGTCGTCGTCGCCGGGTACCGCCTCCACAAGAGCGGGCCGGTGGTGGGCTCGCTGCTGCTGGGTCTGTACGACGACCGGGGCATGCTGCAGCACGTGGGCGTGTCCGCCGCGTTCACCATGAAGCGGCGGGCGGAGCTGGTCGAGGAGCTGGAGCCGCTGCGTCTGGCGGACGCGGCCGACCACCCGTGGGCGGCCTGGTCGGACGAGGCCGCCCACGAGACGGCGCGGCTGCCGGGCGCGCCGAGCCGCTGGTCGGGCAAGAAGGACCTGTCCTGGGTGCCGCTGCGGCCCGACCGCGTCGCCGAGGTGGCGTACGACCACATGGAGAACGGGGCGCGTTTTCGGCACACGGCCCGCTTCCGCCGCTGGCGCCCGGACCGCACGCCCGCCAGTTGCACGTACGCACAGCTGGAGGAACCGGTCCGCTACGACCTCACGGAGATCCTGGGCGCACCGCCCAAGGGCTGACCGCCGCCGGGCCCATGGACAGGACCGACGGGACCAACGAGGCCGACGAGGCCGACGAGGCCGATGGACCTGCGGGCTTGCGGGCCTGCGGACC
>NZ_JBHVYK010000033.1:0-51687 GCF_042880855.1 Streptomyces sp. NPDC058291 | reverse complement strand
CTGCGGACCTGCGGACCGAACAGGGCTGACGCCGTTCGGGTCGGCGAGCCCCTCTACCCAGAGTCGTCGTGCCGGTCTCGACGGAGCCGGCGGGGCCGACGGACCTGCGGACCTGCGGACCGAACAGGGCTGACGCCGTTCGGGTCGGCGAGCCCCTCTCCCCAGAGTCGTCGTGCCGGTCGCGGGTCCCGTGCCCCCGCCTGCCGAACCGGTCGGGTCGGCTACCGGGGAACGGTGCCGGGGCACCTCGGGTCGACTCCCGGGGAACGGTGTCGGTGCCGGGGCCGCCGACCGGGCGGCCCCGGGCGGCGCGTCACGGCGTCATCAGGACCTTGACCGCCCCGTCCTGCTTGCGCTGGAACATCTCGTAGGCGTGCGGGGCGTCCGTCAGCGGCACGCGGTGAGTGGCGAAATCGTCGACGCCGAGGGGGTCCTCGTCGGTGAGGTACGGCAGGATCTCGTCGGTCCAGCGGCGCACATTGGCCTGACCCATGCGGATCTGGATCTGCTTGTCGAACAGCGTGAGCATCGGCAGCGGGTCGGCCATGCCGCCGTAGACGCCGACCAGGGAGAGGGTGCCGCCACGGCGCACCAGCTCGATGGCGGTGTACAGGGCGGCCAGACGGTCGACGCTGAAACGCTCCGCGAGCGGGCCGCTCAGCTTCCGCGGCAGCAGGGCCGAGGCGTTCTGGATCATGCGGGCGGCCGCGCTGCCGTGCGCCTCGGTGCCGACGGCGTCGATCACGGCGTCGGGGCCGCGGCCGTCGGTCTCGTCGCGGATCGCGGCGACGAGCTCCTTCTCGCTGTCGAAGCTGCGCAGGTCGAACGCCTCCACGCCCCGCGCGCGGGCCCGGCGCAGCCGGTCGCCCACGAGGTCCACGCCGAAGACCCGGCCCGCGCCGCGCAGCTGGGCGATCCGGCAGGCCATGTCGCCGATGGGTCCGAGGCCGAGCACGGCGACGCTGCCGCCCTCGGGGATGTCCGCGTAGGCGACCGCCTGCCAGGCGGTGGGAAGGACGTCGGAGAGGTACACGAACCGGTCGTCGGGCGGGCCCTCGGGCACCTTGATGGGGCCGAACTGGGCCTGCGGCACCCGCAGGTACTCGGCCTGCGCTCCGGGCACCGCGCCGTACAGGCGGGTGTAGCCGAAGAGGGCGGCGCCCATGCCCTCACCGGTGACCTGGGTCGTCTCGCACTGGGTGGGCAGCGCGTTCAGGCACATCCAGCAGGTGCCGCAGGCGATCTGGAACGGCACGACCACCCGGTCGCCGGCCCGGAGGTCGGGCACCCCGGCGCCGACCTCCTCGACGATGCCCATCGGCTCGTGACCGAGGATGTCGCCGGGCGTCATGAACGGGGTGAGCACCTCGTAGAGGTGCAGGTCGGAGCCGCACAGTCCGCTGGACGTGACGCGGATGACGGCGTCCGTCGGTTCCTGGATCGTCGGATCGGGAACGGTGTCCACCCGCACGTCGCGCTTGCCCTGCCAGGTCACTGCCTTCATCGCCGCGCTCCCTCCGCCGTCCGGCCGGTCCCGGCAGGTCCGGGGGTCCCGGATCGTCGCTGCGCCCCGGGTACCCGAGCGCCCGGTCCCGAACCCCCGGGCCCGCCGGACCGGCCACCGATGGCCACTCTCGAACGGACGAGCGCACAATCGAGACACGGAACGGGGGTGCCCATGACGGACACGAGTCGGTCGAGACGCGAGGCGCGCACGGGGCGCGCCCGACGTCAGCCCAGCACGACCACGGCGCTCGCCGCACTGGCCGCCGCACTGGCGGTATCCATCGCCGCCGCGGGCTGCACGTCGTCCGGCGGGTCCTCGCCGGACGACGGCCGCAGCGCGTCGCAGAGCCCGAGCCCGACGGGTACCGCTCCAGGCGCGGTCCCCGGCCCGGTGCTCGCGGTGAAGATCGACAACGCGCCGGACGCCCGGCCGCAGACGGGCCTCGACTCCGCGGACGTCGTGTACGCCGAGCAGGTCGAGGGCGGGCTGAGCCGTCTGATGGCGGTGTACGCGAGCCGACTGCCGAAGGCGGTGGGGCCGGTGCGCAGTGCCCGGGAGTCCGACCTGGAGCTGCTGCGCCAGTTCGACCGGCCGGTGCTCGCGTTCTCCGGGGCGCAGAGCAAGTTGCTGCCGCTGATCGACCGGGCGCCGCTGGACGCCGTGACGCCCGGGGACAAGTCCGACGCCTACTTCCGGGGCGGCGAGCGGCCCGCGCCGCACAACCTGTATCTGCGCCCGAGCCGTCTGCTGCCCGCCGCGCCGGGCGAGGAGGCGCTGACCACGGGGTTCCGCTTCGGTCCCGCGCCCTCCGGGGGCCGGACCGAGACCTCGCGGACCGTGCGCTACCCCGCGGCCCGCTTCACCTTCACCTGGTCCGCGGGCCCGGCCCGCTGGCTGGTCACGACGGACGGCGAGCCCACCGTGGCGACCGACGGCCGGCGGCTGGCCCCGGCCACGGTGGTCGTGCAGCACGTGCGGGTGCGCGCGTCGGGGTTCCACGACTTCCTCGGCAACAACACGCCGTACACCGAGACCGTGGGTTCGGGGAAGGCGGAGGTGCTGCGCGACGGGCGGGTCTACGACGTGCACTGGAAGCGGCCGACGGCCGCGGACGGCACGGAGTTCACCGCGGCCGACGGCCGGCCGGTCGCGTTCGCCGAGGGCCAGGTGTGGGTGGTGTTCACGGAATCCCCCTGAGCCGCCCCACCGGCCCCGCCCCGCCGCCGGGACGACGACGGCGACCGCGCCCGCACGACGTCGACTGCGCCGCACGACGTCGACCGCGCCCGCACGGCTTCGGCCGCCAGGACGGCCCGCGGTGGCGGTGCGGTCGCGGTGATGTCGGTGTCGGTATCGGTGTCGGTGTCGACGCCGGATCCGGGCGGGGCCGCCGCGCCGGATGGGGACCCCGGCGGCCGGATCCCCCGGTCAGCCCTGTCGGAACACGGGTTCGGCAGGGTTGCGCAGCCCCTCGGCCGCGTCCGACACCCGCTGGATCAGTTCGAGGAACACGGCCTGTTCGTCGGCCGACAGCGGGGACAGGAAGACCTGGTTCATCCGGGCCGTGCGCACCGTCAGCCTGCGGTGCGCGCGCAGCCCGTCCTCGGTGAGCGCCAGCAGGAAACGCCGTCCGTCCTGCGGGTCGCGGACCTTGTCCAGGAGTGCCCGCCGGATGAGCCGGCTGATCACCTCGGCGACGGTGGAACGGTCGAGCCCGACCCGCTCCCCCACCGTGCGCTGGTCGATGCCCGGCTCGGCTACGAGCGCGTTGAGGACCGCGAACTGCGGCGAGGTGATCTCTTCGGAGACCATCGTGTTCCACAGCAGGTAGTGCGCCTGCTGCAGCCGCCGGGCCAGATGCCCGGGGTGGCTGGTGAGATCCACCGCGGCCATGTGAACTCCTCCGCTGAGATCGATCGGTGCACTGAACGATACCCCGTGATCCCGGGTCCGTCCGGGCTTCGATTGACAGGCAAACGAGCAGCAGACTGGGCTCTTGACTGGCTCGATCGCCGATGGCAGCGTGGGGGAAGTCTGAACAGATACTCAGTGCCCTGACTATTTCCGCCCGGGGGCTGGTCGACGGGATCGGGGCGCGCCCGGAGAGGGGCTACACGGATGGACCAGGCGACGGCTCCCTCGGCCTCCCGCCCGGCACCATCGGAACCCGCCTCGCCCTGGGCCAGGGCCTCGTCCTCGACCTGGGCCAGTGCCAGTGCCAGGTCCTCGTCCTCGTCCTCGTCCTCGTCCTCGTCCTCGTCCTGGAACGATAGGAACCCGGGAACACCCATGACTCTCACGCAAGCCGACATCGACCAGGAGATCGCGGCCGCGCACGCCGCCTACGAGAAGCGGCTCGCCGACGGCGCCCCGGTCGAGCACCAGCCGCGCCGCGACTACGCGCCGTACCGCTCGTCCGTCCTGCGTCACCCGAAGCAGGCGCCGGTCACGGTCGAGGTCGGCCAGGATCCGGAGCTGGTGGAGCTGCACTCCCCCGCCTTCGGCGAGCGGGACGTCACCGAGACCGACAACGACCTCACCCGGCAGCACCACGGCGAGCCGATCGGCGAACGGATCACCGTCTCGGGCCGGCTGCTGGACCGCGAGGGCCGTCCGGTCCGCGGCCAGCTCGTCGAGATCTGGCAGGCCAACTCGGCCGGCCGGTACGCCCACCAGCGCGAGCAGCACGACGCGCCGCTGGACCCGAACTTCACCGGCGTCGGCCGCACGCTCACCGACGACACCGGTTCCTACCGGTTCACCACGATCCAGCCGGGCCCCTATCCGTGGCGTCAGCATCTGAACGCCTGGCGACCGGCCCACATCCACTTCTCCCTGTTCGGCACGGCCTTCACCCAGCGGCTCGTGACACAGATGTACTTCCCGAGCGACCCGCTCTTCCCCTACGACCCGATCATCCAGTCGGTGACGGACGACGCGGCCCGCCAGCGGCTGGTCGCCACCTACGACCACAGCCTGTCCGTCCCCGAGTTCTCGATGGGCTACCACTGGGACATCGTGCTCGACGGGCCGCAGGCCACCTGGATCGAAGAAGGACGCTGAGCCGCCATGACGAAGATCGACACGAGCCGTCCGCAGACCGTCCTCCCCACTCCGTCGCACACCGTCGGCCCCTTCTACGGCCACGCCCTGCCCTTCCCCGGCGGCGGCGACATCGCCCCGGTCGGCCACCCGGACGCCATCGCCGTGCAGGGGTACGTGTACGACGGCGCGGGCGTCCCGCTGCCGGACGCGTTCCTGGAACTGTGGGGAGCCGATCCCGAGGGCGAAGTGCCGCGGGTCGACGGGTCGATGCGGCGCGACCCGGCGTCCGGCGGCTTCCTCGGCCGTAACGGCGTGCAGTTCACCGGCTGGGGCCGGGTGCAGACGGACGCCGACGGGCACTGGTCCGCGCGGACCCTGCGACCCGGTGCGCGCGGGCGAAGCGCCCCGTACCTGAGCGTCTGCGTGTTCGCGCGCGGGCTGCTGGTGCACCTCTTCACCCGGATCTACCTGCCCGACGACGAAGCGGCGCTGGCCGCCGACCCACTGCTGCGGCGGGTGGACCCGGCGCGGCGCGACACGCTGATCGCGACGCGCGACCGGTCGGAGACCTACCGTTTCGACATCCGCCTTCAGGGCGAAGGCGAGACGGTCTTCCTGGAGTTCCAGTGACAACTGCTCAGCCCGACTCCGGTCTGCTCGCCCCGGGGTGGGCCGGCTCCCCCGCAGCCCGCGCGACCGGTGACGGCGCCTACCTGAGGGCGCTGCTGGACGCGGAGGCCGCGCTGACCCGCGCCCAGGAGGCCTTGGGCGCGGCCCCCGAGGGCGCCGGGGCGGCGGTCACCGCGGCCGCCCGTGGCGACTTCGACATCCGCTCCCTCGCCGAGCGCGCCCGCGGCGGCGGAAACCCGGTGATCCCGCTGGTCGCCGATCTGACCGAGGCGGCCGGTCCCCGGTACGGCCCGTACGTGCACCGGGGCGCGACCAGCCAGGACATCATGGACACGGCGACGATGCTGGTGGCGGCGCGGACGCTCGACCTGGTGCTGGCCGACCTCGATCGGGTCCAGCGGGCGCTGGCCCGGCTCGCCGCCGAGCACCGGAACTCGGCGATGCCCGGACGGACCCTCACCCAGCACGCCGTGCCGACCACCTTCGGGCTGAAGGCCGCCGGGTGGCGTTCCCTGGTGCTGGACGCCCGCGACCGCATCACGGCCGTACGGGACTCGCTGCCCGCCCAGCTCGGCGGCGCGGCCGGGACGGCGGCCGCCCTCATCGCGTACGGCGCCGAGGACGCGACCGCGCTGGCCGCCGCGTACGCCCGCGAACTCGGCCTGACCGCACCGCTGTTGCCGTGGCACACCCTGCGCACCCCCATCGCCGACCTCGCCTCGTGCCTGGCCTTCACGGCCGGCGCGCTGGGCAAGCCGGCGGCGGACGTCCTCACCCTGGCCCGCACCGAGATCGCCGAGGTCGCCGAGGGCGGCGGGGGCGGCTCCTCGGCCATGCCGCACAAGGCGAACCCGGTGCGCTCGACGCTGATCGCGGCGGCCGCCCGGCGGGCCCCGCAGCTCGCGGCGACGCTGTACGGCTCGCTGGTGGCCGAGGACGAGCGCCCCGCCGGGGCGTGGCACGCCGAGTGGGAGCCGCTCAGGGACCTGCTGCGGCTGGTCGGCGGGGCCGCCCGGGACGCGGCGGAACTGGCTGAGGAGCTGCGGGTGTACCCGGAACGGATGCGCTCCCACCTCGGTCTCACCCACGGGCTGATCGTCTCCGAGCGGCTCTCCGCCGAGCTGTCCGGCCTGCTCGGGCGAGCCCGCGCCAGGGAACTCCTCACCGAACTGGCCCGGCGCGCCTACGCCGAGGGCCGACCGCTGGGGGGACTCCTCGCCGAGCAGGCCGACGTGCGGGACGCCGACGTCGACCTGGGCGAACTCATCGACCCCGCCCGTTACACCGGCTCCGCCGGAGCCTTCACCGACCGTGCGCTGGAGCGACGTTGACCGAGAAACTGCTCAACCACCGTGTCGAGGGGCCGACTTGTGCGCCAGCGCTGCTGCTCGGCCCCTCACTGGGCGTGTCGTTCGCGCTGTGGGACGAGGTCGCGCCCGAACTGTCCCTCACCCACCGGGTGATCCGCTGGGACCTGCCCGGGCACGGCGGTTCGGCCGCCGACCTGATCGGGCCCGGCGCCACCGTCGGCGACCTGGCCGGCCTGGTGCTGACGCTGGCCGACTCCCTCGGCGTGGAGAGGTTCGCCTACGCGGGCGTGTCGCTGGGCGGCGCGGTGGGGCTGCATCTCGCGCTGCACCATCCCGAGCGGCTGTCGTCGCTGGCCGTGATCTGCTCCTCCGCCCACTTCGGCGGGTCGAAGCCGTGGCAGGAGCGGGCCGCGCTGGTCCGTCGCGGGGGGCTGGCGGAGCTCGCCGAGAACGCGAACGCCCGGTGGTTCACGCCGGGGTTCACCGCTCCGGAGCTGATCGCCGACCATCGCGCCGCCGATCCGCAGGCGTACGCGGCGTGCTGTGACGCGCTCGCCGGCTTCGATGTCCGCGAGCGGCTCCCGGAGATCGCCGTGCGCACCCTGGCGATCGCCGGCCGCCAGGATCCCGCGACGCCCCCGGCGCATCTGCGGGAGATCGCGGACGGAGTGGCGGACGCCACGCTGGTCGAGCTCCCGGGCGCCTCGCATCTCGCGCCGGCCGAGTGCCCCGAGGCCGTGCTGACCGTGCTGCGGGCCCATCTCGACGGCGAGGCCAAGCGGGGCATGCAGGTCAGGCGCGAGGTCCTCGGCGACGCGCACGTGGACCGGGCCCAGGCCCGGCAGACCGCGTTCACCGCCCGCTACCAGGACTTCATCTCCCGCTACGCCTGGGGGGAGATCTGGACCGACCCGACCCTCAGCCGCCGCGAGCGCAGCATGATCACCCTGACCGCGCTGGTGGCACACGGCCACCACGAGGAGCTGGCCATGCACGTGCGGGCGGCCCGACGCAACGGGCTGACCCCGGACGAGATCGGCGCCGTCCTCCTTCAGACGGCCGTCTACTGCGGAGTTCCGGCCGCCAACTCGGCGTTCGCCACAGCCCAGCGGGCCCTGGCCGACGAACCCGGGCCGGACGCCCCGGATGCCGCGCGGGACGGCGACGACTGAGCCGGGGTAGACGGTACCGGCCCCTGCCCGGCCGCTGGCCCGGAACCGGAGCGGCGGCCTGCCGGTGACCAGGGCGCCCGCTGCCGACCACGCCGGCACCGGGGCGCCTTACTCCGTCACCGGGGAGCGGGACACCGTCGCCGACGTCCGTCCGCCCGCCCGCGTCGACGTCACAGGCCCTCGTCGACGCGAGGTCGCCCCGGCCGCTCCGGCAGCAGCCCGTGGGGCGCCCCGGCCGCGGACCGCTGGAGGCGTCAGTCGTCAGGCGATCCCTCTCGGGGCGGGACCGGCGGGGACGGACGTTCCCTGGCAGGGCGGCCCGCCCGCCCCCTCGCGCTGCCCCCGCAGCCTCGCGCTCTCGCGCTGCTCCCGCGCCCTCGTGTCCCGCCCGCTCACGCTGCCCCCGCGCCCTCGCCTTCCGCCCCCTCGCGATGCTCCCGCGCCCTCGTGTTCCGTGCCCGCGTGCCCCCCTCGCTCCTCGTGCTTACCGGCGGGTCTGTCCGGGCACCAGGCCCGCCTGGGGAGCGCCCAGGCTCTGCAGGGCCTGCTGCGCCTTGGCGGTCAGGGCGTCCGCGCCGCAGGAACGCGCCAGCGTCAGGCCGCGGCTGAGCTCGGAGACGGAACGGGAGAGGATGCCGTACTCGACGCGGGCGGCCGCGTGTTCGTACTGGCAGGGCGAGGACTCCAGATAGGTGACCGCCTGCTGGGCGAGCCGCACCGCGCGCTGGCCGGTCTCCAGGGCGGCGGCGCAGCGCAGGGCCTCGCCGATCGCGGTGTCGGTGCCGAAGCGCTCGGCCTGGCGGCGCGCCTCGGTGGTGAGCCGGGCCGCGCGGGCCGGGTCCTGGACGGCCAGGGCGCGGGCGAGCTCGACGGCCCACGGGACCATCACCGGGTTGAGGTGGCCGCGCGCCGCGGCCGCCTTCTCGGCCTGCTCCAGTTCGTTGACGCCGTCCTGGACGCGGCCGACGGCCAGCAGCAGCCGGCCGCGCACCGAGCGGGGGTCGGGCAGCACGATGGTCGACGGGTAGGGCGGGACGAAGCCGTACTGTTCGGCCACCTCCCACGCCTTCCCGACATGGCCCCGCAGGAGCAGCGTGTCGACCAGGTTGCAGATGGCCGACCAGTACAGGGGCAGGCCGCGGCCGACGCGTTCGGCGAGTCGCACGGACTCCCGCAGGGACTCCTCCGCCTCCTTCAGACGACCCCGGCGACGCAGCCCCAGCCCGAGGTAGGCGTGGGCCAGCGCGAGGTGGCCGCCGCTCCAGCCGGCGGAGACGTAGGCGCGCAGCGCCTCGTTGAAGAGGGCGTCGGCGCGGTCGAGCCGGTCGGTGTAGGCGTAGGAGCTGGCGAGCATCATCAGCAGCTCGATGCCCCACTCCTGGTCGGTCCAGCCGAGCCCGGGGGCGAGGCGGCCGTTGACCAGGGCGCGGTCGCAGAACTCGACGACCTCCTCGGCGTTCTCGCCGTGGGTCATGGCGTCGAAGCCGCGCAGGATGAGCAGGGCGCGCTCGGCGTTGTCCCGGCCGGCGCAGGTGGCGGCGAGCGCGGCGAGCTTCTCCGAGCCGCGCGGCGAGGTCGGCTCGCCGGCGTTGACTCCCTCCCACATGAACTGCACGGCCTGCAGCCGCAGCCGCGCGGGCCCGGGGGCGAGCCGGGCGGCCTCCGCCTCGACCGTGCGGACGGCCTCCTCCAGCTGGTCGTTGTGCAGCAGCGCCTGGGAGAGGCGGTAGACGGCGTCGACGCGTTCGTCGCCGTCGAGGCCCTGCAGGGACAGGGCGGTGCGCAGGTGCTCGATGGTCTTGGCGGGCGCGGTGAGGAGAGTGGCGCAGCCCAGTTCGTGGAGCACTCGCGCGTGGACGTCGGGGACGGGCGGCTCGCGCAGGGCCCGTTCCAGACAACGGCGGGCCGCGTCGGGGGCGCCGACCGCCAGGTGCTCGCGGGCGGCCTCGCGCAGCTGCTCGACGAGTTCCTCGTCGCCCTCCGCATGGACCTGGAGCAGATGCCGGGAGGCGGCCGCCAGCCCCTTGCCGGCGTCGGTGACGACCTGGGCGGCGATGCCGTGCATCGCGGTGCGCAGACCGCCGGGGATCGAGTCGTAGACGGCGGTGGCGATCAGGGGGTGGACGAACTCCAGGTCGCCGTCGTCGGCGGGGACCGCGCCGGGGTCGGACTCGGTGAGGATGCGGGCGTTGCGCAGCAGTTCGGCGCAGCGCACCGCCTCGTCGCGGCCGAGGCCGGCGAGCCGGGCGGCCTGGGCGACGGAGATGTCGGCGCCGAGGATCGCGGCCGCCATGGCGAACTTGGTGGCGTCGACGCCCAGTTTCTCCAGGCGGTCGACGAGTCCGCCGCCCCGGGCGGCGCGGTTGAGGGGGCGCAGTTCGGTGGCGGAGGACTCGCTGGGCACCAGTTCGCTGTCGCGGACCTTGGCGAGGAGTTCGACGGTCTCGTACGGGTTGCCGTCGGTGACCGCCCACACCTCGCGGCAGAAGGCGGCGTCGGCGTGCGTGCCGAGGGTGGCGCGGGTGAGGCCGGCGACCGCGGCCGGCGTGAGCGCGCTGAGACTGGTGACGGCGCGGCCCGCGGCCTCGCCGATCGCGTCGAGGTGGTGGGCGGCGTCGCCCTTGACCTCGCCGGGCCTGCGGGCCACGACGACCAGGACGGAGAGCTCGTCGAGGCGTTCGGCGAACGCGGCGAGCCAGCGCAGGCTCTCCTGGTCGACCCAGTGCGCGTCGTCGATCAGCAGGACGAGCGGGTAGTCGCGGCGGGCCAGTCTGGTCACGGCGGCGACCAGGCCGTCGCACACGCCCTGCGGGTCGGCGTGGCCCTCGCCGGGCTCCGCGATGCCGAGGGCGGGGCCGGCGATGTCGTACCAGTCGCCGAGGTACTCGCGGGCCTCCTCGGGGTGCAGGGACAGCAGGGCGGGCTGCAGCAACTGGCGTACCACGTTGAAGGGGACGGACCGCAGCGTCTCACCGCCGCGGGCCGACCACACCGAGCAGCCGCGGGCCTCCGCGATGCGACGGGTCTCGGCCAGCAACGCGGTCTTGCCGAACCCGGCCTCGCCCCGGAGCACCAGCAGGTGACCCGAGGAGGACCGGTCGGCGCAGAGCGTCTCCACCGCCTGCCCGATGGCGGCGACTTCCTCGTCGCGCTCCCACAGGGAGGCCGAGGCGGCCGTCGTCGGCCTGACCTCCGTCATCCCGCTACCTCCCCAAGTCGCCCGAACGACGTACAGATGTCGAGCGTAGCCCTCCGCGGGTCCGTGTGGAGGGTGGTCCGGGCAGGTCCCGCTCGACGGGTGACGGGTGACGGGCCGGGTCGCCCCGGCGGGCCTGCGCACGAACCGCCCTGACGTCAACAGGGTGTGACGCACGCGTAATTGACGTCGAAATCACGCCATACGGACGATCGGCCTCCGCAAGCGGGTCCCCTTCGTCGGCCGCCCTCTCATCCGGCTTTCACCGACGCCTCATACGGTGGGGGCATGACGCAGGTGACTCCTCCCGGGTGGTACCCCGACCCGGGGCAGACGAATGACGGTCCCGCCACCGAACGCTGGTGGGACGGCAAGGCGTGGACGGACCAGACCCGTGCCGCGGGCTCGGCCGCCGCATGGGGTCCGCCGGCGCAGACCCCGGCCGACGCGACGCATCCCGCATACCCGGGCCAACCCGTGCATACGGGCCAGCCCGGTTTTCCCGGGTATCCGGGCTATCCGGGGCAGCCCGCGTCGCCGCCGGGCCCGGGCGGCCGGCGCGGGTTGCGCACAGGCATAGCCGTGGCCGTGGCCGTCGCGGTCCTGACCAGCATCGGGGTCGGCGTGTACGCGCTGGCCCGGGACGACGGCTCGGGCGGCGGCGGCACGGCCCAGGGGCCGGGCGGGCCCGGCGGCGCGGGCGGCCAAGGCGACGGCGGCCCCTTCGGCGGCTCGGGGGGCTCCGGCGGGCCGGGCGGGGGCTCCCCCTCTCCCGGGCAGTCCGAGGCTCCCAAGATCAAGAGCGGTTCGGTGACCGACGGGCTCAACGGCATCAGCATCCCCATCCCGGACGGCTGGACCGGCCAGGAGCTGAACGTGGGCGCGCAGGTCACCTCCGACTCCTCCTACAAGTGCCCGGGCGACGCCTCCAAGACCTGCACGAAGGGGGGTGTCTACTCGGCGCCCGTCGAGGTGCTGAAGACCAAGGGCGCGACGGCCGAGGAGGTCGCGAAGGCGGACATCGCGGCCAACGCCGAGGACTCCTACGGCGGCACGACCTACGGCGCGATCACCTCCCACCAGGTGCTCGCCTCGAAGGCGGTGACGGTGGCCGGGCAGAAGGGCTACCTGGTCCGCTGGAAGGCGGTCACCAGCAAGGGCGCGGACGGCTGGGTCGAGTCGCTGGCGTTCCCCGCCCCCGCCGACGCCAAGCGGCTGGTGGTGCTGCGCTTCGGCGTCGACGCCGACCAGAGCGCGTCCGTCATCGACACCATCACCCAGGGCATCAAGGTCTCGACGGGCGGCGGCAGCGGACAGCACGTCTGAGGCGGAACCCGGGACACGGCCGGGTCCCGGAACACGGTCGGGTCCCGGAACACCGCCGGGCCCGGGAACACGGTCGGCCGGGTGGGGCGCCCCTCCGCTCAAGGGGGGTCCCACCCGGCCGGGGGTGCGCGCCGCGCCCGTCCCCACGGTGCGGCGCGAGACAGGTCGCCGTCCGGTCATCCCGAGGACGGCGGCCTGAGTCCTGTGTCGGCCCGCGCGCGTCCGCGTCGGGCCTGCCGGTCCGCGCCGTTGCGCGCTGGTCTTCTTGTCGAGCCCGTGCGGACTCCGTCGCGCCTGCGGACTCCGTCGTGCCCCGGCCCGGTCCTCAGGTGAGGCCGAGCGCCGGCAGCACGGCGGCCTCCACGAAGCGGACCAGGTATTCCTGGTCGGCGTACTGCCCGTCCACGACGGGACGGGCCCGGATCACGCCGAACATCTGCGCCGGGACGTACTCCAGCGCGGGGTGGTCGCCCGCAACCTCGCCGCGTTCGACACCACGGCGCAGGATCTCGCGCAGTGCGGCGATCTCGGGGTCGATGAGAGCCTCGCGCAGGGCCTTCGCGAGCTCCTCGTCGCCGGTGACGGCGTGGCCGAGCGCCTGCAGCAGTTTGGAGTCGTGGGTCGACCAGCGGCCGGTGGCCCGTGCCGCCTCGCGCAGGTCCTCGGCGAGCGAGCCGGTGTCGATGCCGGCGAGCCGGGCCCGGCGGCGTGAGCGCAGGGCGGCGACCACGAACTGGGGCTTGGTCTTCCACTGCCGGTAGAGCGTGGACTTGCTGCAGCGGGTGCTGGCGGCGACGCCCTCCATGGTGACGGCCTCGTAGCCGCACTCGCGGACCTGGTTCAGGACGGCGTCGAAGAATTCCTGCTCACGCTCGGGCGTGAGCTTGGAGCGGCGCGTGGCGGCGACCGACTCCGGTCCGTCCGCGGCCTGCGACGTCATCTGCTCTTCCTCCCTGTTCCGCTTCCGCCCCGGCCTGTGCGCCGGGGGCCCGGGCGGGCCCGTCTCCAGTGTGGCGCACATCAATCGATACGCCAGTGTACCGGTACGCCTCCGTATCGGTACACTGGCGTATCGGTACGACATCGTATCGATGGTGCATGCACGCGTCACGCGTGCCTCAGCACCACCTCACCGCACCACCGTCAGCGAAGGGGCCGGGGGATGAATGCCCGCACCGAGCCTGCAGAAGCGGAGCCGGTCACACCGGCGCGGCCGCCGATAGTCCGCGAGCTCCTGCTTGTCGCAGGACTCTTCCTCGTCTACAAGTTCGGCCGGCAGCTCGTCGCCGGCCACACCGGCGAGGCCTTCCGCGACGCCCATGACGTGTGGCGCCTCGAACGGTGGCTGCGGCTGCCCGACGAAGGCACGGTGCAGTCACTGCTGCTGCACGGCGACGCCCTGGCCAAGGCCGCGAACACCTACTACGCGACCGTGCACTTCCCCGCCACGCTGGCGTTCCTGGTCTGGCTGTACCTGCGCCGGCCGGCGCACTACGTCTGGGCGCGCCGGGCGCTGGCCGCGGTCACCGCCGCCGCCCTGGTGCTGCACCTGGCGTTCCCGCTGGCCCCGCCTCGGATGCTGGCGGCGACCGGACTGGTCGACACCGCGCGCGTCTACGGGCCGTCGGTGTACGGCCCGCCGCGGACGGACCACCTGTCCAACCAGTTCGCGGCGATGCCCTCGCTGCACTTCGGCTGGGCCCTGATGGTCGCGATCGGACTGATCGTCGCCACCCGGTCACGCCGGCGTTGGCTGTGGCTGCTGCATCCGCTGCTGACCCTCCTGGTGATCGTGGGCACCGCGAACCACTACTGGCTCGACGCGATCGCAGCGGGCGTCCTGCTCGGCGCCGCGCTCACGCTGATCCACGCCCCCCGGCGCACGGCCACCACCGCCGGACGCGGGGCACGGGCCCTCGTCCCGGCCGAGGAGCCGCCGGTCCTGGTGGGAGCGGGCCGATGAACGCCAACCTGGTCGCCGTCGTCCTCTCCCTCTTCTCCGCCGTCGCCTACGCGGCCGCCGCCGTCGCCCAGGAGCGGCTGGCCTCCCGGCACCCCGGCGCCGGCCTGCTGCGGATGCTCGCCAACGGGGCCTGGTGGTGGTCGGTGGGGCTGAACGCCGCCGCCGCGCTGCTGCACGTCGTCGCCCTCAAGTACGGCCCGCTGACGGTGGTGCAGCCGCTCGGCGCGCTCACCCTGGTCGCGGCCGTGCCGATGGGCGCGCGGATGGCCGGACGCCGGGTCCTCGCCGCCGAGTGGCGGGGCACCGCCTTCACCCTGGCCGGACTGGCCGCGATCCTGGTCACCGCGTCGGGGCCGGCCCCACAGGACGTCCTGAGCATGCCGGAGGCGATCGCGGTGGCCGGGGCGACGGCGACGCTGATCGGGCTGCTGGCCCGGCGCGGCGCCAGGCCCGGGCTGCGGCACGCGACCGCGTCCGGCTTCGCCTCGGGCGTCGCCTCGGCGCTCACGCAGACGGTGACGGTGGCCGCGACGGACCGTTCGGGCTCGCTGCTGAGCGTGCAGGTGATCGGGGTGGCGCTGCTGGTCGCGGCCTTCGCCGCGGGCGGACTGCTGCTGTCGCAGACCGCCTACCGGGACGGTCTCGGCGCCCCGCTGGCGATGGTGACCCTGGCCAACCCGGTGGCCGCCGCGGCGATCGGGCTCGCGTTGCTGGGCGAACGCCTCCAGGGCGGGCCGGTCGGCGTGCTCCTCGCACTGGCCGGGGCGGGGCTGGCGGGCTGGGGCGTGGTGCTGCTGTCACGGGCCGCGCCGCACCCGGCGGCCCTCGACGACGAGGACCACCCGGTGGCGGCGGTGCTGGCCCTGCGTCCGGAGACGGCCTCGGCCGAACCGGCGCTGCTGCCCCGGCCGACGACCGGCCCGGAGCACCTGACGCCGCTGTGCCCGTGCGCGGCGGCTGCGCCTACGCCGGGACCGCGCACACCGCACCGACGGCCGCGTCCGTCAGGCCGGACCGCGTGTCAGTGCGGGCCGCGCGCGTCAGCCCAGTCCGCGCGCGTCCTGCTTGAGGGCGGTGTCCACGGTCAGGGCCGTGGCGAGGACCAGGCTCAGCAGCGGCTCGGGCAACTGGTAGTGGATCTGCAGCACATAGTTGTCCGCGGTGGTGAACATCGTCTTGGCGAGTCCCTCCCAGGTCTTGGTGATCCGGGCGACCTCGTTGTCGACGTGGTCGACGATCGCGAAGTTCCAGGCCCGCCAGTTCTCCGCCTTGATCGCGCCGACCTGTCGGCCGTCCGCGTTGATCGCGAAGTTGATCTTCCCGAAGACGTTCTGCTGGACGATCTCGCCGACCTGTTGTCCGTCCGGACGGGTCACCACCACGCGCGACTTGAGGATCTTCGCCGGGCGGGTCAGCAGCAGCACCGGCTGCCCCTGGGCGTCGCGGATCTCGAGCTTGTGCCTCAGGTACTGGTCGAAGTCGGAGAGGAAGCGCACGATCTTCCTGAGCACTCCCTGGCCGACCTGGACCACCGAGCCGAGCTGGTTGCCCTGCTGGTCCATGACCTTGTACTCGTTGGTCAGCTCGATGAGCTTGGCCTTCTGGTTCACCACCAGCACCGGCTCGCTGAACAACGTGCCGCCGCCGGGGCCGCTCGGTGCGACCCCGGCCTGCTGCTGCACCTGGTGCCGGACCCGCTGGTCCGGCCCCGGCTGCTGCGGAACCTGCGGCGCGTCCTGTCCCGTGCCCTCGGGCTGGGTCTGCTCGGTCCACTGGACGCCGTCCCAGTAGCGCATCGTCCGGGAAGCCCCGTGCGGATCCGGATACCAGCCTGCAGGTGTGTTCGATTGCGTGGTCACCGGGGCACACTATCCCGAGTCCACCGGGAGCTGGACAGCCCGCAAGCGCCGGTGCCGGACCGTGCGTTCACCGTCCTGACGGAGCCTGCGGGTCACTCCGTGACGATCGCCGGGTCGCTGACGCCGGGCCGCCCGTTCTCGACGTGTCCGGCGAACCGCCTGAGGAACGCCCGGTCGGCGCTGGAGGTGACCGTGAGGTCGTACCAGCGCCGGCTCGCGCGCAGGTCCACGGTGCGCTTGAGCACCGAGCCGGGCCGCAGCGTGACGGTCGTGGTCCGGCCGCCGTAGCCGTCGGACACCTTCAACTGCACCGTGCCCTTGCCCCGGTGCGTGAAGACCAGCTCGACGCCGTCGCCGACGTGCCGGGCGACCACCTCCGGTCCGGTCGTCCTTCCCGCCCCCTTGAACACGCGCAGGAAGCCGTTCGGGCCGTGCACGGTCAGATCGTGCGAGCCGCCGGAGTACGCCGAGTTCCAGGTGTCGGAGACGGTCGCGCCCGCTGCGGTCGTGTAACTCCACGGCCCGTCGGCGCGGTTGCCGGAGGTCACCAGGAAGGCGGCGCCGGCCTTGGCTCCTGAGGCGAAGGTGAGGGTCAGCTTCCCGGCCGTCGCGTCCACCGAACCGTCCACCTGGGGCGCGTACTTGAGCGGGCGGGTGGGGCGGGCGCCGCGCTCCTGCTTCGGCAGGACGGGCTGGGCCGGCGGGACGGGCACGTAGTCGGGGTGGCGTTCCCGGTCCGGCGGCCGGTAGCCGTCGGTGGCGGGCAGGGCGACCGGCCGCACGTCCGTGCGGGAGAAGTCGAACGCGGAGGTCAGATCGCCGCAGACCGCGCGCCGCCACGGCGAGATGTTCGGCTCGTGCACGCCGAAGCGGCGCTCCATGAACCGGATGACCGAACTGTGGTCGAGTGTCTCGGAGCAAACGTAACCGCCCTTGCTCCAGGGGGAGATGACCAGCATGGGCACCCGCTGCCCCAGTCCGTAGGGGCCCGCGGCGTGGCTGCTGTCGCCCGGGAAGAGGTCAGGCCCGACGTCGACGGTCGAACGGCCCTGTGCGGCCGAGCCCGGTGGGAACGGCGGGAGCAGGTGGTCGAAGAAGCCGTCGTTCTCGTCGTAGGTGACGAACAGGGCCGTCTTCGCCCACACCGCGGGGTCGGCGGTGAGCGCGTCCAGAACCTGGGAGACGTACCAGGCGCCGTAGTTGGCCGGCCAGTTGGGGTGCTCGGTGAATGCCTCGGGCGCGACGATCCAGGAGATCTGCGGCAGCCTGCCGCCCTTGACGTCCCGCTTCAGCTGCTCGAAGTAGCCCTCGCCGGTGCGGGCGTCGGTGCCGGTGCGGGCCTTGTCGTAGAGCGGGTCGCCGGGCACGGCGTTCTGGTACTGCTTGAAGTAGAGGAGCGAGTTGTCGCCGTAGTTGCCGCGGTAGGGGTCCTGGATCCAGCCCCAACCGCCCTTGGCGTCCAGACCGTCGCCGACGTCCTGGTAGATCTTCCAGGAGACCCCGGCCCGCTCCAGTCGCTCGGGGTACGTGGTCCAGCTGTAGCCGGCCTCGTCGTTGCCGAGGACCGGCCCGCCGCCCTGGCCGTCGTTCCCCGTGTACCCCGTCCACAGGTAGTAGCGATTGGGGTCGGTGGAGCCGATGAACGAGCAGTGGTAGGCGTCGCAGACGGTGAAGGCGTCGGCCAGCGCGTAGTGGAAGGGGATGTCCTCGCGGGTCAGGTACGCCATCGTGGTGGCGCTCTTGGCGGGCACCCACCGGTCGTACCTGCCGCCGTTGAAGGCCACATGGCCGTCGTTCCAGCCGTGCGGCAGGTCCTGCACGAACGCGAGGCCCAGGTCGTCGGCGTCGGGGCGGAAGGGGAGGACGTCCTTGCCGGCGGCGTCCGCCTGGTGCCAGACCGACCTGCCGTTCGCGAGGGTGACCGGACGCGGGTCGCCGAACCCTCTGACGCCCCGCAGCTTGCCGAAGTAGTGGTCGAAGGACCGGTTCTCCTGCATCAGGACGACGATGTGCTCGACGTCCTCGATCGACCCCGTGCGGTGGTTCGCGGGCAGCGCGGCAGCGCGTTCCACGCTGCTCGCCAGCGCGGTGAACGCCGTCGTGGCTCCCGCCAGTTGGAGAAAGCGTCGCCGGTTGACTTCGGGCATGGGTGAGGCACCTCTCGTGCAGAAGGGTTCTGCCGGCCGGGTCGTGACGGGATGCGCGCGCTGAGAGTTTCGCAAGGGCAGCGAACGTCAGGGAAGGGCCGGATGACGCCCGCGTGAAAGTCACCGGTACGCGCGACGAGCGGGAGGCCGGGCGCCCGGCCTTCCGTGAGACGGAAGCCCTGTTGCGCCCGGCTGACGCCCGTTCGGACGATGTGGCCACCACACAGAGACGGGAGCCGCAACGATGCCGCACACCACCGCCTTCGCCAGGAACCAGTGGTACGTCGCCGCCTACGGCGACGAGGTCGGGCGCGAGGAGTTGCTCGGACGGACGATCCTGGGTGAGCCGCTGGTCTTCTACCGGACGGAGGAGGACGGCACGCCCGTCGCGCTGCACGACCGGTGCGTGCACCGCAGGTTCCCGCTGTCCGAGAGCCGGCTCGACGGCGACCGCATCGTGTGCGGCTACCACGGCTTCACCTACGACACCAGCGGCGCGTGCGTGTACGTGCCGGGCCAGAAGCGCATCCCGCGCACCGCCCGGGTGACCGCCTACCCGGTCGTGGAGCAGGATTCCCTGGTGTGGGTGTGGATCGGCGACCCGGCGCTCGCCGATCCGCAGACCGTGCCGCGCGCCCGGCACCTCGACTCCCCCGGCTGGACGACCGTCCGCGGGATGGAGCCCATCGAAGCCGACTACGGGCTGCTCGTCGACAACCTCCTCGACCTCTCCCACGAGACGTATCTGCACGGCGGTTACATAGGCACCCCCGAGGTCGCCGAGACGCCGATCAGCACGGAGGTCGACGAGGGCGCGGGCATCGTGCGGGTCAGCCGCCACATGGACGACGCCGCGTGCCCGCCGTTCTACGCCCGCTCCACCGGCATCGAGGGGCGGATCACCCGCTGGCAGGACATCGAGTACCACGCGCCCTGTCTGTACCTGCTGCACAGCCGCATCGCACCGGTGGGCGTCCTGCCCGAGGCCGACGGCAGCGACCCGAACGGCTTCCACACCGAGATCACCTACGCCATCACGCCGTCCGCCGACGGCAAGGTCTACGACTTCTGGATGGTCTCGCGGGACTGGGCGACGGACGACGACGAGGTCACCGAGTTCCTGCGGGGCAACAACCACACCGTGGTCATGCAGGACGTCGACGCGCTCAACCTCCTGCAGCGCACGCTCGGTTCGGAACGCTCCGGCTACCAGGAGCTGAGCATCAACATCGACACCGGCGGCCTGGCCGCCCGCCGCATCCTCGCCCGGCTGGCGGAGGAGGGCGACAAGCCGGTGGAGCAGGTCCTGTGAGCACCGGCGACACCGGCGAGATCTACCGCGTCGACTGGCTGCCGGGCACGGACGTCCTGCACGGCACCTGCCACTGCGGCGCCGAGCACGCCTCGCAGGACCCGATCGAGATGTGGGAGTGGATGCTCGGCCACCCCGACGGTCACCGGCAACCGGGAGGCGCCTCATGAACGACGTCCACGAGGCCGAACTCGTCGTCGCGCAACGCGAGTTGGTGGCCGAGGGAGTGCTCGCCCTCACCCTGCGCCACCCGCTGGGCGAACCGTTGCCGGGCTGGGAACCCGGCGCCCACGTCGACGTCGTCCTCGGGCCGGGCCTGGAACGGCAGTACTCGCTGTGCGGCGACCCGGCCGACCACGCCGCCTGGCGGATCGCCGTGCTGCGCGAGCCCGCCGGGCGAGGCGGGTCCGCCCAGGTGCACGAGCAGGTGAGACAGGGGGACAAAATCCGGGTGCGCGGGCCCCGCAACCATTTCGCGTTGCGCCCGGCGCCGCGTTACCGCTTCATCGCGGGCGGCATCGGGATCACCCCCGTCCTGCCGATGCTGGCGGCGGCCGAGGCGGCCGGCGCCGACTGGAGCCTGCTCTACGGCGGTCGCACCCGCGCGTCCATGGCGTTCACCGGGGAGCTGGCGGCCTACGGCGACCGGGTCACCGTCGCCCCGCAGGACGAGGTGGGGCTGCTCGACCTCGGCCCGGTGCTCGACGCGCTGCCCGAGGACGCCCTCGTCTACTGCTGCGGCCCGGGCCCGCTCCTCGACGCCGCGGTCGAGCGCTGCCCGGCCGGCGCGCTCCGCATCGAGCGGTTCCAGGCGGAGGAACGACCGACGGGCCCGGACGCCGCGTTCGAGGTCGAGCTCGCACGGAGCGGCCGCACGCTCACCGTCGCGCCGGGCGTCTCCGTGCTGGACGCCGTGCGCGCGGCGGGCGTCGAGGTGCTCTACTCGTGCGCCGAGGGCACCTGCGGCACCTGTGAGACCGACGTGCTGGAGGGCACGCCGGAGCACCGGGACTGCGTGCTCAGCCCGCAGGAGCGAGAGGCCGGGGAGACGATGATGATCTGCGTGTCGCGGTGCCGGGGCAAGCGGCTCGTGCTGGACCTGTGAGCCGGCGCGAGGCGCTCCCGGGGAACGGGCGCGGATGCCGCTTCGAGCGGTGGTGCGGACACCGGGGCGCGTGCGGGCAACCGTCGGTCTGCCCCCGCGCGACGACCGTCCCGGCGCCGCGCACGGTCGCCCCCGGGACCTGGACGGTCCTGACGGGGTGGCCCTGGCCTCCGCCGGAGACGAAGTCGCAGGCGCTGGAAGGACTGTCGGTGACGGTGACGCCGGTGATGCTCACGGTGGCGTTGATCGGGCTGTCGTAGGAGTCGACCCGCGGCGCGCCCATAGGAGCGGCCTCGGAGGAGCGGCCTCGGCGGGCGATCTTGGGGGGCGATCCCTCAGGGGCGGACCCGGGGTGATCAGCCCCGGGTCCGGTCAGTCCTGCGGGCTCGGGACCACGCTGAGGTGGTTCGCGCCGCGGCGGGCGCCGCGCGCCCTGCGGGAGGCGGCCGCCGGACGGGCCTCGCGCAGCACCATGGTCAGCCGCGTGTAGCCCAGGTCCTGCAGCGTTCTGGGGGTGTCGCCGACGATCCGGCACTCGGTGGCGCCCCAGCGCGGGTCGGGATGCAGCAGCGGGCGGACCGCCCCGTCGTGCTCGACGGCATCCCTGCCGACCGCCCGGATCCAGTGCGGCAGCCCGTGCCGGTAGGCGGCCTCCATGATGGGGTCCTGGGCGATGTCGCGGCGGATCGTCTGCAACGCGTGGTCGTGTCCGTGCCGCTCCACGGCGGCGGCGAAGCCGGCGAGCATCGGCAGGCACCAGCCGGCCTCGTGGTCGCCGAGGACCGAGGGCGCGTCGGGATGGAACAGGACGAACCGGAGGAAGTTGTCGCTCGGCAGTGCCGTGGGATGCGGACTCACGTCGCGGAAAAGTGACGCGAAAGCGGCGTTGGACAGGACGACGTCCCAGCGGTGGTCGAGGACGACGGACGGGAAGGGGACGGCCTCCAGATAGGCGGCGTAGTCCTGCAGATACGCCTGGGCCTCGGGACTCTCGGGGACGGGCCGCGGCGCGGACCGCTGCCCTCCTGCCTGATATGCCATCGGGAGGTCACCCCTCTTGCCTCTGCGGCCTTCACGCGGCGCCCCGATCCTGCTGCCGGACGCGAGGCATGTCAACTATCGTGGCATTCCGCGGTCGTTGACGGCTGAAATTGGCCACAGTTGTGGCGAGACCTGGATGTGAGTTCGAAAGACCCGCTACTCTCCACGCAGTTCACGGCGACCGTCCGTGTCGGCGATCGTGTGCCTGTGAGAAGGACGTGAGAGACCTAGGAGACCTGTCGGTGTCGGAGGATGGCTTCGAGGTTCCGGGCGCCGCGGCGACGGTGCTGCTGTCGGCCGTCGTCGCCCGTGTCGCCGCGCTCGCCGACCGGCTGGGCGTACCGCACGCCGAGGTCTTCGGCTCGGCGCGGCTGTCCGTCGCCTCCGGGGTACCCGAGTCCGTGGTCAAGGCCCTGCTGAGCGGTCGGCCCGCCGGGGAGCCCGACGTCCAGGCCCGTTTCCTGCAGCGCCTGGACCTGCTGCGCCGTACGCGGCTGAAGCCCAACGGCCGCAAGTACACCCAGCAGGAGATCGCCGACGGCGCCGGCATGTCGCGCCAGCAGGCGGGCGCCCTCATCAACGGCGACCGGCGCCCCACGATGGAGCACTGCGACGCCCTGCAGCGGTTCTTCCGCGTGCACGCGGGGTTCCTCACGGCCGAGGACCCGGAGGCCCTCGCCGGAGCCCTGCAGCACACCGAGCAGGAGCTGCTGCAGAAGCTCGCCGCGCGCGAGGCGGCCGCGGCCGCCGAGGACCCGCTGGAGCGGCTGCTGCAGGACCACGGCGTGCGCGGGATCGCGTGGCGGGCGGCCCAGCTGCCCACCGACCAGCACCGCGACAAGGTCGCCGAGTGGCTGGACATGCTCCTGGAGAGCGTGAAGCGGCCCGAGTCGTGATCCGGGGGAGAAGCGTGAACATCGCCAAGGAAATGCGCCGTCTCAGCGGTGAGCTGGTCGCGGAGCTGACCCTCCCGGCCCCCGCGGCGCCGGCCGACCTGTACACCGCCCTGTGCGACGGGATGAGCAGACGGCGCGGCCGGCCCGTCCACTTCCGCATGGCGTCCTTCCCCGCCGACACGGCGAGCGGGCTGTGGCTCGACATGGCCGACCAGGACCTGGTCGTCATCGAGGAACGCACCGCCCCCGACCACCAGTTGGTGATCCTGGGACACGAGCTGTGGCACATGAAGGCGGGGCACTGCAGCCACCACGTCGAGGGGGCCGCGGTCGCCGCCCGTTTACTCAGCGACGGGGCGGACCTCCAGGCGACCGTGCGCAGCGTCGCCGCGCGCACCCGTTTCGACCTGGCCGACGAGCGACAGGCCGAGACGTTCGGACTGCTGCTGGCCAGCAAGTGCCGTGCCTGGCTGCCGGGTTCGGCCCCCCGCGGGCGCGGGCAGCGGGACCACCTCGCGGGCCGGATCGAGGCGTCACTGGGGTACCTCGGACCACAGAACTGACCCGCGACCGGCGCCCGGGGCACAGCCGTCAGGCGCCGCTGCGTTCGCTCGCCTCGCGCACGTCCCGCGCCGTGCCGTCCGACAGTCCCGCCGGGACCGAGCGGGGGCGGCCGGCGCGCAGGAGCGCGCGCCAGCGGTCCCGGCTCCAGTCGGCCGGGGCCGTGGTGCGGGTGAACTCCTCGACCAGGAAGCGGAACCGGGCCGGATCGCTGTGGAACGGGAAGTGGCCGGCGCCCTCGAAGATCTCCAGCCGGCTGCCCGGCATCGCCTCGTGCGCGCTGAAGGCGTGCCGCACCGGCACGACGCTGTCCCGGTCGCCCCACAGCAGCATCGTCGGCATCCCGGCCGTCAGATAGCAGCGGTCGAGCATCGTCACGACCTGCCCGCGCCAGTCGACGACCGCGCGCAGGGTGCGGACGAAGGCGTTGCGCGAGGTGGCGTCCGGCAGGGCGTCGACGAGCTGGAGCAGTTCGGGAGCGTCCTGGCCGAGGTCGGTGTCCAGCAGCCTCATCAGACGGATGACGAGGCCGACCTGGAGGCGGGCGCCGGGCAACCGCAGGGCGGACAGCGCCAGCTGGGCGCCCGGCAGGGACGCCAGCCGCAGCGCGGGGTTGACCTCGCGGCCGACTCCGCCCGCGCTGACCAGGATCAGCCGTTCGGTGCGTTCGGGGAACTGGTAGGCGAACTGCATCGCCACTCCCCCGCCGAGCGAGTGTCCGACCAGCGTCGCCGACTCGACGCCGAGGGCGCTGAGCAGATCACGCAGCCCGTTGGCGTACGCGGCCACCGAGTAGTCGGCGCGGGGTTTGTCGGAGTCGCCGTGGCCGAGGAGGTCGGGGGCGATGACGGTGTGGGTGCGGGCCAGGGCGGGGATCAGCCCGGCCCAGGTCGCCGAGGAGTCGCCGATGCCGTGGACGAGGACCAGCGCCGGACCCTCGCCCGCCATGCGGAAGGCCCGCCGGTGCCCGTGCAGGAACCGGTGGCACAGCTGCGGTTCTCGCTCGGGCGAACGCAACTGCGCTTGTCCGTGGGGCGTCGGACGGGGCGGTGCGCTGCGCGCCGGGCGCCGCCGGGGGATGTCGACCACCCGCTCGCCTCCTGTCCTCGCCGGCCGTCGGGGCTCCGCCGAAAGCCCTTCACCCCAGCGTAGAGGCCTTTTCCCGCAGGGGATTTCCGGGAGGTTTCACCTCCGCTAAGCGGGCGAACCGACGCGGTGCGCGGCCGCATTGTCAGTGGTGGGCGGCAAGCTGGGGAGTGCGCCACCGCACGGAGGCGTACGCGCCGTCGGGCGCGTGGGAGACGACGCCGACACGGGGAGAGCCGACCGATGCCCACAGCCGTACTGACCGATCGCGAGCGCACCGCCGTGCAGGCCTACCTGAGGCTGCTGCACACCGTCCGAGCGGCCTTGGGCGACGAGGGGGGCGGCGGCCGGGACGCCGGCTCCTCCGGACCGCCGCACGACCGGCTGCCTCCCGTGGTCCCGCCCGCTGTGCTGGCCGAGGCGGAGCGGGCGCTGGCGGACGCCGGGCTCACGGGCAACGAGGAGGAGTTCTTCCGGCTGCTGCACAGCTGGTGCCCCGGGGCGTGACCGGGGGCCGGGCCGGCGGCCTCAGTCGTGCCGGACCGTCACGGCCGTCGCCACCAGGCCCCGCCGGACGGTCCAACGGCCCTCGAAGTGCCCGAGCCGCCGGCCGCCCACCACCGGCCCGGGCACCAGCAGCCGGGCACGGAAGGCCCCCGGCGCGCCGGGGCCGGGGGCCTCGGCCGTGAGGTCGATGTCGGCCTCGCTGAAGTCCAGCCACGTGCGGGTGAGGGGGAACCACGCCTTGTAGACGGACTCCTTGGCGCTGAACAACAGCCGGTCCCAGTGCACGTCGGGGCGCTCCGAGGTCAGGCGTTCGTGCCGGGCCGTCTCGGCGGGCAGGGCGACGGCGGCCAGCACGCCCTCGGGGAGCGGGGCGTGCGGTTCGGCGTCGATGCCGAGGGACGCCAGGTCGTCGGCCCGGACCAGCGCGGCGGCGCAGTAGCCCTCGCAGTGCGTCATGCTGCCCGTCAGGCCGTCGGGCCACTGCGGCGCGCCGCGCTCGCCGGGCAGCACGGGCTGCGGGGGCACGCCGAGCTTCTCCATCGCCCGCCGGGCGCAGGCGCGCACGGCGGTGAACTCGCGACGGCGTTTGTCCACCGCCCGCGTCAGCAGCGCCTGCTCCTCGGGGTACAGCGGCGCGTCCGCGAACTCGCGCGCGCCCGCCTCGCCGAAGGCCTCCACCGCCACCACGGACCCGGGCAACAGGTCCTCGATCACCGGGTCTCCGTCTCCCCGGTCCGGCCGGGCTGTTTCGTGGGCGCTCGGGACGCCTCGGACTCCGTGGGCAGGATGCGTCGCAGCCGGCCCGGCGGCTGGGGGCGCCCCCGCCATTCGCGCGGGTAGCCCACCGACACCTCCTCGAAGCGGACGCCGTCCTGCCAGGTGGTCCGCGGGATGTGCAGATGGCCGTAGACCATGGCGGCGACGCGGAACCGGCGGTGCCAGTTGGCGGTCAGTCCGGTGCCGCACCACATGGCGAACTCCGGGTGCCACAGCACGTCCATGGGGTGCCGGTGCAGCGGATAGTGGTTGACGGGGACGACGGGCAGGTCGTCCGGGATCTCGGCGAGCCGGCGCTCGGTCTCGGCGACCCGGGCCCGGCACCAGGCCTCGCGGGTCGGATACGGGTCGGGGTGCAGCAGGTACTCGTCGTTGCAGACGATGCCGGTGCCCTGCGCGTAGGCCAGCCCCTCCTCCTTGGTGGCGCAGCCGGCCGGGAGGAAGGAGTAGTCGTACAGCAGGAACAGCGGCGCCACGGCCACCGGGCCGCCGGGGCCCTCCCACACCGGGTAGGGGTCCTCCGGCGTCGTCACGCCCAGGTCGCGGCAGACGTCCACGAGGTGCTCGTAGCGGGCGACTCCGCGCAGCGCGACCGGGTCGCCGGGATGGGACCACAGCTCGTGGTTGCCGGGGGCCCAGACGACCTTGCGGAAGCGGCCCGCGAGGGTCTTCAGGGCCCAGCGGACGTCGGCCACCTTCTCCGAGACGTCGCCCGCGACCAGCAGCCAGTCCTCGTCCGTCTCCGGGGCCATCGCCTCGACCAGCGCCCGGTTCTCCGGGTAGCCGATGTGCAGATCGCTGATGGCCAGCAGTCGCCCGGCGCCGCCGGCCGTCGTCGTCACCACGAGCCCCCGCTCACTAGACCACGCTCCGCGTTCTCACGAACACATTCGTGCCCCCACAAGAACACATGCGCGCCCGCGGTTCAAGGTCGAATCCGGTCGCCCGCGACACGGCACCCACTCCCACCTGCGCCGCAGCGCCCCACTACCCGACCGGGCGCCGTTCGGGAACAAGATCGGAAATTCCGTAACACGCGTGTTGCACGCGGCACCCCCGAGACCCCGTATGATCGCCCCAACACCACCGCCATGGACGTCCCTTCACGCAGGGCGGTTTGGTGATCCACCATTTTCCCTGCCCGGGCCGGGCCTGCTTCGCCCTGCCCGCACACCGTGAAAGGCGGCCTCGCATGGTCTCTCGCGTACGCGTCTGGCTCAACCGCACGTACGCGGAGAACGTGTTCTTCACGGATCAGCTGCGACGAAATCCCAGCGACCGGGCCGTCGAGATCCACGCCACCCACGGTGACGCCGACTCCCCCGTGCTGGCCGCCGCCGACACCGCCGAGCTGGAGCCGGAGGGGCTCTCGCCGGCCGCGTACGTCGAGTACGCCCTCGCGCAGTGCAGGCGCCGCGGCATCGACGTGTTCGTGCCGCGCCTGCACCAGGCGGCCGTCGTGGCGCACCGCGCCGACTTCGAGGCGGTCGGCACGGCGCTGCTGGCGCCGCCGCCCGAGGCGGTCGCCGTCTTCCACGACAAGGTGATCGCCTACGAGGCCGTGCAGGCGATCGGGGTGCCGGTGCCGCCGTGGCACCGGGTCCGGTCGGCCGACGAACTCCTGGCCGCTGTCGAGGAGTTGGAGGAGGCGGGACACAAGGCCTGCTTCAAGCCGGCGTCCGGCGCGGGCGGAGTGGGCTTCCGGGTGATCACCCGCGCGCCCTTCTCGCTCGCGCACCTCACCGGCTTCCCCGGCCCCTATGTCCACCTCGACCTGGTCGTCGAGGCGTTGCGGCGGGCCGAGGAGCAGGGCGAGGAGCAGGTCGACTGGCTGGTCATGCCGCGCCTGGAGCAGCCGGAGGTGTCCGTGGACTGCCTCACCGGACCCGACAACGTGCTGCGGATGGCCGTCGGCCGGACCAAGAACGGCCGCCGCCGCGGTTTCACCCTGCACGAGCAGTGGCTGGAGCCCGCGCGGCTCATCGCCGAGGGTTTCGGGCTGCACTACCTGTCCAACATCCAGTTCCGGATGTTCGGCGACCGGCCGGTCCTGATGGACGTCAACACCCGCCCGGCCGGCGGCCTGCACCAGCTGGCGCTGTGCGGCGTCAACGCGCCCTGGGCGGCCGTGCAGTTGGCGCTGGGCGAGGACCCGGGGGAGATCGTGCCGCCGTTCCTGGGACAGGACTACACGGTGGTGTCCGGCCCCCGGCCGCTCCGCGCGGTCACGCTGCCGCACCAGCGGCTGGAGGAGGCCGCCGAACCGCTGCTGCCGGCCGTTCCGGCGCCCGCCGGGTCCACCGAGCCCGTCGCGTCGGCCGCGGTGCCGTCCGCTTCGGTCGCGGTGTCGTCCGCGGGTGCGGCGGAGGCCCTGCAGCTGTAGTCGACCGGGGGCGGCGGCCTGCCGCCGCCAACCCCGGCCTGCACGGCCCGTGGCCACGGCCCACAGAGGACAGAACACAGCAAACAACCCACCGGTATGGACCAATTCCGTCGCTCTCCTTGACAGGCGGATTGGTCCATACCAACTTTGGTGCGCACCCCTTGCACAGCTCTGCACTCCCCTGCACTCCCGAACACCCCCATTCCTTCAGGGAGATCGCGTGCGCACCACACCCCTCGGACGCCCCTGGCGTCGTTTCCTCGCCCTGGTCGGCACCGCCGGCCTCGCCCTGGCCGGAGCCGTGGCCCTGCCGGGCACCGCTCAGGCGGCCAACGTCCTCACCAACCCCGGGTTCGAGTCGGGCGCCGTCTCGCCCTGGACCTGCTCCGGCAACCTCGGCTCCGTCGTCTCCTCGCCCGTCCACAGCGGCTCCAAGGCCCTCACGGGGGCGGTGAGTTCGAGCGACATCGCCCAGTGCGGCCAGACCGTCTCCGTCCAGCCGAACACCACGTACGCGCTGACCGGCTGGGTGCGCGGCTCCTACGTCTACTTGGGCGTCGAAGGCGGCGCCTCCACGTGGACGTCGTCGCCGTCGGCGTACAGCCGGCTGTCGGTGTCGTTCACCACCGGGGCCTCGCAGACCAGCGCCACGATCTATGTGCACGGCTGGTACGCCCAGGGCGCCTACTACGCCGACGACGTCAGCCTCGACGGACCCGGCGGAGGCGGCGGCTCGGACACGCAGGCGCCGACCGCGCCCGGCGGGCTGACCTCGACCGGCAAGACGTCCTCCAGCGTGTCGCTGTCCTGGAACGCCGCGAGCGACAACGTCGGCGTCACCGGCTATGACGTCTACAGCGGGTCGGCGAAGGTGCTCACCGTCTCCGGGACGTCCGCCACGGTGAGCGGGCTGTCCGCGAGCACCGCGTACTCCTTCTCCGTGCGGGCGCGCGACGCCGCCGGGAACACCTCGGCGGCCTCCAACTCCGTGAGCGTCACGACGAACGCCGGCGGCGGGGGCGGCACCGGGTTCAAGCAGGCCGCGCCCTATCTGTTCGAGGGCTGGGGCGACCCGCCCAACGTGACCACCGTGATGAACGCGACCGGCGTCAAGTGGTTCACGATGGCCTTCGTGCTGGACGGCGGCGGCTGCAACCCCCTGTGGGACAGCGCCCGGCCGCTGACCGGCGGGGTCGACCAGAGCGTCATCAACCAGGTCCGATCGGCGGGCGGGGACATCGTGCCCTCGTTCGGCGGCTGGCAGGGGAGCAAACTCGGCGCCAACTGCTCGTCGGCGAGCGCGCTGGCGGGCGCCCTGCAGAAGGTGATCGACGCCTACTCGCTCAAGGCGATCGACATGGACATCGAGAACTCGGACGAGTTCGAGAACGAGGCCGTGCAGGCGCGGATCCTCACCGCGCTCAAGACGGTGAAGGCCAACAACCCCGGCCTGAAGACCATCGTCACCTTCGGGACGTCCACCACCGGACCGACCTACTACGGCAACCGGCTGATCGAGCAGGCCAAGTCGCTCGGCGCCGACGTCGACGTCTTCACCATCATGCCGTTCGACTTCGGGGGCGGCTCGGACATGTACGGCAGCACCGTGAACGCCACGGAGGGGCTGAAGAACAAGCTGAAGTCGACCTTCGGCTGGGACGACGCGACCGCCTACGCCCACATCGGCATCTCCGGCATGAACGGCCTCTCCGACCAGCAGGAGAACACCACCCCGGCGATCTGGACGTCCATCCGCGACTGGGCCGACTCCCATCACATCGCCCGGCTCGCCTACTGGGCCGTCAACCGGGACCGGCCGTGCCCGGGCGGCGGCGTGGTGAGCAACTGCTCCGGCATCAGCCAGAGCACCTGGCAGTTCACCTCCATCACGGCGGGCTTCACCGGCTGACCTCCCCGGACGCCGCCGAGAATCCCCCGGACCGCGGTCCGGGGGATTTTATTTCCGGGAAGGGTGTATCAGGAGCCGGGCCGCTCGCTCCTAAGAGGGAAGGACCCCACGGGGGAGCCGGGGGGCGCCGGGGTCCCGGGGGGAAGCAAGGAGATCCACGGGGGAGGAACGGGAACCGACGGGGGGTTCCCGGGCAACGGGGGATCGGGTCGGTCGGCCGCTGTCACGGGGAGCGGCCGGCCGGCCTGAGCACATGTCGTCCCCCGTCCGCCGCTCCCCGGCCGCGGTGCCGGGGGCGCCGCGGCCCGAGCCGCCGGATCAGAAGCGCCCGGATCCCCGGTACAGCTCCGGTTCGCCGTCCAGCTCCCCCGCGAGGACCGGGGCGTACGGGTCGACGTCGGAGCCGGCCGGCGGGTCGGTCCACAGCACGCCGACCGCCTCGTGCAGACCACCGACGACCCGGTGGGCGAGCTCCGCCCCGGACCCGAGCACCGTGACCCGGCGCACCCGGGTGACCGGCCCCCGGACGCCGATCTCGGCGCGGAGCGGATCGAACAGGACGAGGTAGAGGGTACGGCCGTCCGCCGCGAGCGTGCTCGGTCCGTAGTGGTGGCCGGCCGGGAGCCCGCGCACCGTCCAACTTGGCTGCGGTGAACCAGGGTTGCATCCGCGCGGCTGAACTCTCTGCGGAAGAAGGGTACTTCCGGACGGCACGGGGGCCGGGGCGGGCGGGACGCCGGGTCGCGCCCGCCCCGGGCGACCCGCGTCAGCGGCCCCCGGCGGCGCGTCCCAGACGGAGCGTCAGGATCTGGAAGGGGCGCAGCGAGACGGCGACCGCGCCGTCGGCCTGGACGGTGGCCGGCTCCAGCGGCCGCTCCAGCAGGTCGGTGACCTGGGCCTGCGCGAGCGGGAAGCCCGTGCGCAGGACGCCGACGGCCCGGCCGCCGCGCGACTCGTAGAGCCGGACGACGACGTCTCCGGACTCGTCGTCGGCGAGCTTGACCGCCTCCACGGTGATGCCGTCGCCGTCCACGGAGACGACCGGGCCGGGGGCCTCGGCCGCGTCCGCCACGCGCAGTGGGAGGTTGAGGGCGTAGCCCTCGGCGACCGCGTCCTCGATGCTCGCGCCGGGGAGCAGCGCGTAGCGCAGGCGGTGCCGGCCCTGGTCGGCCTCGGGGTCGGGCACCCGGGGGGCGCGGACCAGGCTGAGGCGGACGGTGGTGGTGGTGCCGCCGTCCTCGCGGACGGTGCGCGAGACGTCGTGGCCGTAGGTGGAGTCGTTGACGACGGCGACGCCGTAGCCGGGTTCGCCGATGTGCACCCAGCGATGGCCGGAGACCTCGAACCGGGCCGCCTCCCAGCTGGTGTTGGTGTGGGTGGGGCGCTGGATGTGGCCGAACTGGATCTCGGCGGAGGAGTGCGCGGCGCGGACGTCCACCGGGAAGGCGGCCTTGAGGATCTTCTCCGCCTCGTGCCAGTCGATGTCGGTCTCGAAGTCGATCCGCGGACTGCCGGCCCGCAGGGTGACGGTCTGGGTGATCGTCGAGCCCTTGCCGAAGGAGCGCGTGATCCGGATGGCGCCGACCAGCGGGCCCTCCTCGACGACCGTCACCGCGTCCGGCTCCAGCAGGTCGGTGTAGCGGTTTTGGTAGTGCTTGTCGATGTCCCAGGCGTCCCAGTAGTTGGGGAGGTCGGTGTGCAGGCGGAGCAGGTTGCCGGCGTCGGCCAGGACCTCGCGGTCGGCCCGCAGGTCGTACACGGAGGACAGGGTGCCCTCGTCCGCGACCCGCACCCGGACCAGCCCGTTGTCGAGCACCCGGCCCGAGACCGTCACCGGCTGCGGCGGCTGAGCGCCGGCCAGCGGCGCGCTGCCGTTCGCGGGCGTCTCGACGTACACCGGCCGGCCCTCGGGCGTGCGGATCACCTCGGCGCGGGCGTAGGGGCTGGTGTTGAAGACCCGCGGCGAGCCGTCCGGCCGCTCGCCGCCGCCCAGCGCGGCCAGCGCCTCGGCCGTCAGCGCCTCCAACTCCTCGGCGACGCGCGCGTATTCGGCCTCGGCCTCCCGGTGCACCCAGGCGATGGAGGACCCCGGCAGGATGTCGTGGAACTGGTGCAGCAGCACCGTCTTCCACAGCCGGTCCAGCTTCTCGTACGGGTAGGCGTAGCCCGGCGCGTGCAGCGCGGCCGTCGTCGCCCACAACTCGGCCTCGCGCAGCAGGTGTTCACTGCGCCGGTTGCCCTGCTTGGTGCGGGCCTGGGTGGTGTAGGTGGCGCGGTGCAGCTCCAGGTAGAGCTCGCCCACCCAGACGGGCGCGTCCGGGTACTCGGCGCGGGCCTTGGCGAAGAAGGCGTCGGGGTGTTCGACGACGACCCTGGGCGAGCCTTCCAGGTCGGCGAGCCGGCGCGCCCGTTCCATGATCTCGCGGGTGGGGCCGCCGCCGCCGTCGCCCCAGCCGAAGGGGGCCAGCGAACGCGTGCCGCCGCCCTTCTCCGAGTAGTTGCGGACCGCGCGGTCCATCTCCTCGCCGCTGAAGCGGGCGTTGTAGGTGTCGATGGGCGGGAAGTGCGTGAAGATGCGGGTTCCGTCGATGCCCTCCCACCAGAACGTGTGGTGGGGGAACTTGTTGGTCTGGTTCCAGGAGATCTTCTGGGTGAGGAACCACTCGTTGCCGGCGAGCTTCGCCAGCTGCGGGTAGGCGGCGTTGTAGCCGAAGGAGTCCGGCAGCCAGACGCCCTTGGTCTCGATGCCGAAGTGCTCGATGAAGAACCGCTTGCCGTGCACCAGTTGGCGGGCGATGGCCTCGCCGCCGGGCAGGTTGCCGTCGGATTCGACCCACATGCCGCCGACCGGCGCCCACTGCCCCTTCTTCACCGACTCCTGGATGCGCGCCCACACCTGCGGGTAGTGGTCGCGCACCCACTCGTACTGCTGGGCCTGGGAGCAGGCGAAGATGAAGTCGTCGTACTCCTCGGCGAGCGAGGTGACGTTGGAGAAGGTGCGGGAGGTCTTGCGCTTGGTCTCCCGGATCGGCCACAGCCAGGCGGAGTCGATGTGCGCGTGGCCGACGCCGGAGATGGTGTGGGCGCTGGCGTGGGCGGGGCGGGCCAGGACGGGGGCGAGCACCTCGCGCACGGCGCGGGCGCTGCCGGAGACGTCGTCCAGGTCGAGGGCGTCCATGGCCCGGTCCAGGGCGTGCATGATCTCGTGGCGGCGCGGCTCGTGCTCGCCGAGGTGGACCATCAGCTCGCGCAGCACCTGCAGGTCGAGGTCGAGGTGCCAGACCTCCTCGTCGAGGACGGCGATGTCGGCGCGCCGGAAGGTGTAGAGCGGGCGGTCGCCCGCGGTCAGGACGTCGCCCAGCAGGGTCGGCGTGGCGAAGCCGCCCGCCAGGATGTCCGGGTTGGAGGCGGCCTCGACGAGGTAGTCGACGCTCTCCCCGCCCGTCGCCGGGTTGCCGACGGGCACGTACTGGTTGAGCGGGTTGACCGCCTTCAGCGGCGTCCCGTCGGTGCGGTGGACGAGGGCCTCGGCCTGGTTGCCGGGCCAGTCGCCGACGAAGCCGAGGTCGATGACGGCCTCGACGCGCTTGCCGGCCCACTCGGCGGGCACCTGCCCGCGCATCCGGAACCAGGTGGTGCCCCAGGGCGGGCCCCACGGGGTGTCCATCGCGAAGGGCTCGTAGGCGGCGGCCGCGGCCTCAGCGAACGGCACGGGCTCCCCCGGGGCCTGCCAGGCCTCCACCTCGAAGGGGACGGTGGCCGCGTAGATCGCGGGCTTGACGCGCTGGTGGTGGACGCGCTCGACGCGCTCCTCGATGCGGCGGCGTTCGTCATGCATGGGCTGTCTCCAACGAAGGGACCACGGGGGGCGGGGAGGCCGGAGGGCCGGGGGCTGGGCGCACCGGAGGGGACGGCGGAGGGAAAGCCAGTGGAGAAAGCGCTTTCCCTCCGGTGCTCACCTAAGGTACGCCAGCCCCGGGTGGACGTCGGTGTAGCCCTCGACCAGCCTGCGGGCCACGTTCACCGAGTCGACGAGGGGATGCAGCGCGAACGCCTTCACGGCCGTCGTGCGCGAGCCGGACTCGGCGGCGGCCAGCACCTCGCGTTCGACGCCCTTGACCGCGCAGACCAGCCCGGTGGCGTGGTCGGGCAGCGGATCGACGCAGACCGGGTGCGCGCCGTTGGCGTCGACCAGGCAGGGCACCTCGATGACGGCGTCCGTGTCGAGCACCGAGAGGGTGCCCTGGTTGCGGACGTTGAGGATCAGGGTCGTGCGCTCGTCCCGGGCGATCGCCCGCATCAGGGCCAGGGCGACCTTCTCGTAGCCGCCGGAGAGGTCGTCGGCGTCGCGCTCGCCGGCGCCGGCGCTCTCCCGGTTCTCGGCCATGTAGGTGGCCTCGCGTTCGGCGCGGGTGCGGTCCCAGGCGGTCAGGGCCGCCGCGCCGGGACGCCGCATCTCGTCGTAGAAGCGGGCCTGCTGCTCGGCCAGGAACGCGCCACGGGTCTTCTCGACCTGCTGGTAGGCCCGTACGGTCTCCCGGTTGAAGTAGTAGTAGTGCAGGTACTCGTTGGGGACCGCGCCGAGGGAGCGCAGCCAGTCGGCGCCGAAGAGCTTGCCCTCCTCGAAGGAGCCGAGCAGGTCGGGGTCGGCGAGCAGCCGCGGCAGCTCGTCGCGGCCGGCCACCCGCAGACCGCGCACCCAGCCGAGGTGGTTGAGGCCGACGTAGTCGATCCACGCCTGCTTCGGGTCCGCGCCGAGCACCCGGGCGATGCGGCGGCCGAGCCCGACCGGGGAGTCGCAGATGCCGATCACGCGGTCGCCGAGATGGCGGGACATGGCCTCGGTGACGAGTCCCGCCGGGTTGGTGAAGTTGATGACCCAGGCGTCGGGGGCGAGCCGGGCCACCCGCCGGGCGATGTCGACGGCGACGGGCACGGTCCGCAGGCCGTAGGCGATGCCGCCGGCGCCGACCGTCTCCTGACCGAGGACGCCCTGCGCGAGGGCCACCCGCTCGTCGTTCGCCCGGCCTTCGAGACCGCCGACCCGGATCGCGGAGAAGACGAAGTCGGCGCCACGCAGGGCCTCGTCGAGGTCGGTGGTGGCGGTCACCTCGGGTGCGTCGGGGGCGGCGGCCGCCTGCTCGTCGAGCACGCGGGCGACGGCGTTCAGCCGGCTGTCGTCCAGATCGTGCAGGACGACCTGCGTGACCCGGCCCTCGCCGCGATCCGCCAGGAGCGCCCCGTACACGAGCGGCACCCGGAACCCGCCGCCGCCCAGAATCGTCAGTTTCACGCTTGCGCCTTTCCTGCCACGACCACCTCGACGCCCGCCTCCTCGAAGGAGGACCGGGTCGCCGGATCGACCGGCGTGTCCGTCACCACCACGTCCAGCTCCTCGGGACCGCAGACCTTCGCCATACCGGTACCCGGGAACTTCGCCGAGTCGGCGAGCAGGACGACCTTGCCGCCGGCCTTGATCATGGCTCGCTTCACCGGCACCTCGACGACCGTCGTGTCCATCACCTGCCCGCCCGGACGCACTCCGCTGGTGCCGAGGAACAGCCAGTCGGCGTGCAGCTGGCGCAGGTTGTCCTCGGTGAGGAAGCCGACCAGCGAGCGGTACGCGCGGCGGACCATCCCGCCGAGCAGCACCAGTTCGATGCCCTCGTCGTCGGCGAGTTCCTCGTAGACCACCAGGTTGCTGGTGATCACCGTGATCCGGCGGCCGTGCAGCTGCCGGGCCAGGCGGTAGGCGGTGGTGCCGATGTCGAGGAGCACCGACTGGCCGTCCGCGACCATCGCCGCGGCCCGGACGGCTATGGCGTCCTTCTCCGCCACGCGCACCTCGGCGACCTCGGCGAAGGGCTGGTCGCCCTCCTCCGCGACGGCTCCGCCGTGCACCCGGGTGAGCAGGCCGTCCTCCTCCAGTTTGAGCAGGTCGCGCCGGACCGTGGCGGGGCTCACCCCCAACTGCTCGGAGAGATCGGTCACGGCCGCGGGACCGCCGGAGCGCAGGGCCCGCAGGATGAGTTGATGTCGTCGTTCTGCCAGCACGACGTGAACACTACTCGTCATCTTCAATCATATCCATGCTCACTTCTGCTGAGGTATTGACCGATCTCGCCGAGGCGCGCACGATTCCGGTCACGAAATGAAGGGTTCTGACGAGCTCCTCCGACGGGACGGGGTCCGTCGGCTCCTGCGACGAGGGGATCCGCGGTGGACGAGACCGGCCCGAGGTGCTGCTCACCGGGCTGCTCTTCTACGACCTCGTCCTCACGGGGCTCGGCGGACCGCCGACGCCCGGCGAGGAGATCTGGACCACGGGCATGGGCTGCGGCCCCGGCGGCATCGCCAACCCCGCGGTGGCCGCCTCCCGCTTCGGCCTGCGGACCTCCCTGGCCACGGTCTTCGGCGACGACTTCTACGGCGCCCACTGCCACGACGTCCTCGCCGCTCAGGAGGGCGTCGACCTCGCCCTCTCCCGCACGGCGCCCGGCCGGCCCACGCCGGTCACCGTCGCCCTGGCGCTCCCCGCCCCCGGCCCCGGCCGGGCGGGGGGGGAGCCCCGCCCACGACCGGGCGCTCGTCACCCACGGGCAGGAACCGCCGTACTCGCAGGACGTGCTGATGGGCGACCCGCCCGAGGCGCGCACGGCCCTGGTGCACCTGGAGGCCGAACCGCGCGGCTGGCTCGCCGAGGCGGCCGCGAACGGCACGCGGATCTACGCCGACGTCGGCTGGGACCCCACCGAGGAGTGGTCCCCCCCGCCTGCTCGACCAGCTCGCCCTGTGTCACGCCTTCCCCCCCAACGAGACCGGGCCATGGCGTACACCCACACACCGCGGTCGCCGCGCTCGGCACGCTCGGCACGCTCGCGGAGCTGGTGCCGGTGGCCGTGGTCACCCGGGGCGCCGACCCTGCTACGCGCGCGGGCCCGGCCGGCACGGCCGCCACGGCGCTCGGCGGCCTGGCGACCGGCTGCGCCGTCCCGCCCGGCTCCACCGGCCGGAACATGGTCCTGTGGTGCTGGGACGGCGGCCTCGGCGACACCGTCGTCAAGAACGCCAGGGCCCGCTAGACAACTCGGTGGACCTGCGGGCCGTCAAGATCGGCGGTTACTACCGTTCCAAGCTGATCACCACCATGGCGGGCCCTCCAGGTCGCCCTGTCCCAGCTCAACGGCACCCACGGAACCACCGACCACGGAATGGTCATGACCGGCGCACTCCTCGCCCTCGCCCCCCTGCACTTCGGCGCCGCGTTCGCCCTGGGCGGTGCGGCCGCCCCGGCCGTCACCGCCCCGGCCGTCACCGCCGCCGGCCGGGGCCACGGCGGCGAGGACCCCGCCCCTCGCCCACCTCGTCGGGGCCCACCACGTGCACTCCGTGTACACAAGCCCTGACGGCCGGCGGCGGAGCCCTACGCGTAGAACCGCGACAGACTCTGCAGCACCGCCGCGGGCTTCGCACCGCCCTCGATCTCGATCGTCCCGTCGACGGTGATCTGCACCCCTCCGGGCACCTCCTGGACCTCGGTCAGCTCGGCCACCAGGCGGATGCGCGAGCCGACCTTGACCGGCGAGGGGAAACGGACCTTGTTCAGGCCGTAGTTGACCTTCGTCGTCACGCCCTGGACGTCCAACAGCTCGGTGAACAGCGGGATGAACAGGGAGAGGGTGAGGTAACCGTGGGCGATCGGCGCGCCGAAGGGACCTTCGGCGGCCTTCTCCGGGTCCACGTGGATCCACTGGTGATCCCCGGTCGCGTCGGCGAACGTGTCGATGCGCTCCTGGGTGACCTCGATCCACTCGCCGGCGCCCAGCTCGCTTCCGGCCAGCTTCTTCAGTTCGTCGAGACCGTTGACGGTGATGCTCATATGCCGTTCCTCACAGGAGAGTCGTTCAGGAGTCGGTGCCGAACCGGGAGCGCACCCGGGACTTCAGCAGCTTTCCGGAGGCGGTGCGCGGAAGGGCGTCCGCCACCACCACCGACTTGGGGATCTTGTACTTGGCGAGCCGTCCGGCCAGCGAGGCCAGTACCTCGTCGGGGTCGAGCGAGGCGCCCTCGCGGGGCACGACCACGGCGCGCGGCACCTCGCCCCACTTGTCGTCGGACACGCCGATGACCGCGCACTCCACGATGTCGGGGTGGGCGAGGAGCAGGTCCTCGATCTCGGCGGGGTAGACGTTCTCCCCGCCGGAGATGATCATGTCCTTGATGCGGTCGACGATGTGCACGTAGCCGTCCTCGTCGACCCGGGCCGCGTCCCCGCTGCGGAACCAGCCGTCGGTGAAGGAGGCGGCCGTCTCCTCGGGCAGCCCCCAGTAGCCGGGCATCACGTGCGGCCCGCGGACCACGACCTCGCCGGTCTCGCCGACGTCGACCGGCGTGAGGTCGGGGCGCAGGACACGTACGTCGCTGAAGAAGTGCGGGACGCCCGCCGAGCCCGCCTTGGCCGTCGCGTGCTCGGCGTCCAGGAAGAGCGTGCCGGGCGACGCCTCGGTCATGCCGTACCCCTGCAGGAAGGTGAGTCCGCGTTCCTGGTAGGCGGCGATCAGCGGCCTGGACACCGGGGAGCCTCCGCAGGTCAGGATCCGCAGCGACGACAGGTCGGCGTCCGCCCAGCGCGGGTGCCGGGCCACCTGCTCGAACATGGTCGGCACCCCGAACATGAAGGTGATCCGGTGCCGCTCGATCAGGTCGAAGGTGGCCGCCGGGTCGAAGGCCTCGACCAGGACGCAGCAGCCGCCCTTGAGGAGCACCGGCAGCGTCAGCATGTTCAGCCCGGCCGTGTGGAACAACGGCGCGGAGACGAGGGCGCGTTCGTCGGCGATCAGGTCGGTGTCGACGAGGACGTTGACCGCGTTCCAGGTGAGGTTGCCGTGCGTGAGCATGGCGCCCTTGGGGCGGCCGGTCGTGCCCGAGGTGTACATGATGATGCAGGTGTCGTCGGGGGTGACCGGGGTGTCGATCGGCTCGTCCGAAGCCGCGCCGAGCGCTTCCTCGTACTCGGCGCCGACTTCGACGTACGTCCGGACGTCCGTGTGCCCGGGCAGTCCGGCGACCAGGCCCGCGTGCGAGGGACCGTGGACGAGCGCCCTGGCGCCGGAGTCGGCGAGCTGGTAGGCGATCTCGGGGGCGGCCAGCCGGGTGTTCAGGGGGACGAAGACCGCGCCGAGGACGCCGGCGGCGAACAGCGTCTCCAGGTAGGCGGGGTGGTTCGGGCCGAGGTAGGCGATGCGGTCGCCGCGCCGTACGCCCCGGGCGCGCAGGGCGTGCGCCAGGCGGTTGGTGCGGGTGTGCAGTGTGCGGTAGTCCGTCGACCGTCCACCGTGGACCAGGGCGGTGCGGTGCGGGGTCTTGCGGGCCCGGCGCGCGGGCCAGGACCCCAGTCCCTCGTTGCGCATCTTCCACGCCCCCTACGGTGTGGTCAGCCCGAGCAGCCGGGCGGCGTTCTCCTTGAGGATCTTCGGCTTCACCTCGTCCTTGATCGTCAGCTTGCCGAAGTCGGCGAGCCAGCGGTCGGGGGTGAGGACGGGGAAGTCGGAGCCGAAGAGGACCTTGTCCTTGAGCAGCGTGTTCGCGTACTGCACGAGCTGCGGCGGGAAGTACTTCGGCGACCAGCCGGACAGGTCGATGTGCACGCCCGGCTTGTGGGTGGCGACGGCGAGGGCCTCGTCCTGCCAGGGGAAGGACGGGTGCGCCAGGATGATCTTGAGGTGTGGGAAGTCGGCCGCCACGTCGTCCACGTGCAGCGGGTTGGAGTACTTGAGCCTGATCCCGCCGCCGCCCGGGACGCCCGCGCCGATGCCGGTCTGACCGGTGTGGAACAGGGCGATGGTCCCGGTCTCCTGGATCACCTCGTACAGGTCGTACGCGACCGAGCGGTCGTTGGGGAAGAAGCCCTGGATGCTGGGGTGGAACTTGAAGCCCTTCACCCCGTACTCCTCGACCAGGCGCCGGGCCTGCTTCACGCCCGCCCTCCCCCGGAAGGGGTCGATGGAGGCGAAGGGGATGAGGACGTCGGCGTTGGCGGCGGCCGCCTCGGCGACCTCCTCGTTGGGGACCGGCGCGGTGCCGGTCGCGGACTCGGCGTCCACCGTGAAGATCACGGCGGCCATCTTCCGCTCCCGGTAGTAGCGGGCCGTCTCCTCCAGGGTGGGCTTCCGCTTGCCCTCGACCTTGAAGTAGGCGGCGGAGGCGTCGTGCAGGTCGTCGTCCAGCGAGGAATGGCCCCGGGAGGACACCTCCGCGTGGGTGTGGACGTCGATCGCGACGAGATCCTCGACGTTCAGGGTCGCCATGGTCACGCCTCCGGGAACGTCGGGGCCGGGATGCCGACCGTCTGGAGCTCGGCGCCGACCGAGGTCGAGAAGACGTCGGCCAGACTCTCCGGCGTCCAGCCGCCGTCGGCGTAGGCCGCGCGGATCTCCTGCGGATGAGACCAGAGTGTCACCTTGTCGCCGCCGATGCCGATGGCCTGGCCGGTGATGCCCCGGGCGGCCTCGGAGGCCAGGAAGGGCACCAGGGCCGCGCAGTCCTCGGGGGTGCCGAAGCCCTCGCCCTTGCGCAGGAAGTCCGGGAAGGGCCGCCCGTTCTTCAGCGCTTCGACGTACGGGGCGAAGGCGGGGATCGTCTCGGTCATGGCGGTGGCGGCCACCGGGACGATCGCGTTGACGGTGATGTTCGCGCGGCCCAGCTCCATCGCCCAGGTGCGGGCGAACGCGGCGATGCCGGCCTTGGCGGCGGCGTAGTTCGTCTGGCCGAAGTTGCCGCGCTGGCCGGCCGGCGAGCCGACGAGGATCAGCGTGCCGCCCTCGCCCTGCTCGCGCATCCGCACGGCGGCGGCGCGGGCGCAGGTGAAGGTGCCCTTGAGGTGGGTGGCGATCACCGCGTCGAAGTCGTCGTCGGTCATCTTCCACAGCACCTTGTCGCGCAGGATGCCCGCGTTGGTGACCAGGACGTCGAGCCGGCCGAACTCCTGCACGGCCCGGTTCACCAGCCGGTCGGCGGCCTCGGCGGCGCCGACCGGGACCACCTCGGCGACGGCCCTGCCGCCGGCCTCGACGAGGGACTTCACGGCCTGTTCGGCGACCGCCTCGTCGACGTCGTTGACGACCACGGCGGCGCCGCGGGCGGCCAGGGCGTGGGCGTAGGCGAGGCCGAGGCCCCGGCCGCTGCCGGTGACGACGGCGACCTTGCCGGTGAGATCGATGCTGGGCACGACGGTGTCCCTTCACATGGGTGTCACATGGGTGCGACGGCGCGTCGCTCGGAGCGCGGCTCCGAGATCGAAGCTAAGAGCAATAATTGTCGTCGTCAATAGTTGTTGTCGACCTTCGGGTACGCCATGCTGCAATCTGTACGGAGAACCGCCCCGACAGGGGACCTGACCCAGGGAGCCCGCCATCGCCCGCCACGACAACGCCGTGAACGCCGCCCCGATCGACGGGGACGAGCCGTGGATGCGCGGGCTGCACGCGGACACCGGCTACCTGCTCTACCGCCTGGGACTGCGCTCGGGCCAGTTGTTCAACACGTTCCTCCAGGAGTCCGGGCTGCGCCTGCGCCACTACGCGGTGCTGCGGTTCCTCGCCACCTGCGAGGGGGCGCTCCAGCGCGAGCTGAGCACCCGCCTCGGCTACGACCCCAGTGCGATCGTCGGCCTGGTCGACGACCTGGAGAAGCTGGGGTTCGCCGAACGCCGGCCCGCACCCGACGACCGGCGCAGCCGGATCGTCGTCCTCACCGAGCACGGCCGCGCGTTCCTGCGCGGCACCGACGAGGCGGGCCTGCGGGTGACGAACGAGCTGCTGAACCCGCTCGACGCCGCCGAACGCGAGACGCTGCACACGCTGCTGCTGCGGATCGCCGGGGACGGACTGGCCTGACGCCGTGAGGAGGACCTGATGGACCGGGGCGCCCTCGCCGCACACGCCCGTTCCGCGCCCGAGCGCCTGCTGTCGGTGCTCGCCGCGTTCGACCACACGCATGCCGCGCTCTCCCTGAGCGACATCAGCCGGCGTGCCGGGCTCACCCTCACCACCGCGCACCGGCTGGTGGGCGCCCTGACCGAGTGGGGCGCCCTGGAGCGGGACCCGGCCGGCGTCTACCACGTGGGGCTGCGCCTGTGGGAGGTCGCGGCGCTGGCCCCGCGCGGCCTGGCGCTGCGGCAGGCGGCACTGCCCTTCCTGGAGGACCTGTACGAGGCCACGCACGAGAACGTGCAGCTCGCGGTGCGGGACGGGTCCGAGGTCGTCTACACCGAGTGGCTCTCCGGGCGTTCGGCCGTCGGGGTACTCGTCCGGGTGGGCGCCCGCTGGCCCCTGCACGTCACCGGCGTCGGACTGGCACTGCTGGCGCACAGCGAAGCGGAACTGCAAGAGGCCTACTGCGCAGGGCCGTTGGCGGCGTACACCTCCCACACCATCACCGATCCGACGCGATTGCGCCGGACCCTGGCCGACGTGCGGCGCAGCGGAGTCGCGGTGAGCAGCCGTCAGGTCACGGACGACGCACTGTCGGTGGCCGCCCCGGTGCGCGGGCCGGGCGGCGCGGTGGCGGCCGCGGTCTCGGTCGTCGTCCCCTACGCCGACGCGCAGGTGCCGGTACTGGCGCCGGCGGTGCGTCTCGCCGCCCGCGGCATCTCCCGCGCGCTGGGCTGGCGACCGCAGAGCCGAGGCGACCGGCCCGCCCAAGGGGCGGCAGGCCGGGATGTTCACGGGGAGAATGCGGGACCATGATCGAGATCGGTCCGCTGCGCCCGGGTGATCGCGCCGCCTGGGAAGCACTGGCACGCGGCTACAAGAGGTTCTACCGCGCGGAGGTGCCCGACGAGGGGTACGAGGAGATGTGGCGCCGCCTGCGCCGGGGCGACGAAGTGCACGCCGTCGGCGCGCGCGTGGACGGGGAGTTGGCGGGCATCGCGCACTACCTGTTCCACGCCACGTGCTGGGCGGCGGACAGCTGCTACCTGCAGGACCTCTACGTCGCCGAGGCCGCGCGCGGCCGGGGCGCGGCCCGGGCGCTGATCGAACGGGTCGCCGAGGCGGCGCGCGAGCGGGGGGCGCCCGGATGTACTGGATGACCAGGGAGGACAACGTGACCGCCCGCGCCCTGTACGACAAGGTGGCGGCTTTCCACGGGTTCGTCCGCTACGACCATCCGCTCGCCTGGCCAGGTCCGCCGGCCCCCACCATCGCGTCGCCCCGCCCGACGGATCCCGCCCCGCCCGACGGATCCCGCCCCGCCCGACGGATCCCGCGCCGGGGGACCGTCCCGGGCAACTGGGGTGCAAGCGGGGCGCTTTCGCACGTTCGGGTGGTTCAAGCCATGAACTTCCGGGCCCCTGAAGGACTTTCCTTGCTTTGAGTCTTGACGGCCCCAGTGGCGGGGAGCACATTGGGCCCACTTTGAGAGCGCTCTCAGAGTGCTCTCGACGTCACCCGCGCACCTCACCCCGTACCGAGAGGCCCCCATGAGTGCACCCTCCGGCATCCCCAGAAGGCGACGCGCCCTGATCGCCGTCCTCAGCACGCTCGGGTTGGCGGCCGCCGCGGCGGCGGCCGCCACCCTGCCCGCGAACGCCTCCGCGCCCGCCCCGCCGACCGGTTGGTCGCAGGTCTTCCTGGACGACTTCACCGGCGCGGCCGGCACCGGCGTGAACACCGCGGACTGGCAGTACAGCACCGGGACCTCCTACCCCGGCGGGCCCGCCAACTGGGGCACCGGCGAGGTCGAGACGATGACGAACAGCACCGCGAACGTCTCCCTCGACGGCAGCGGCAACCTGCGCATCACCCCGCTGCGCGACTCCGCGGGCCGCTGGACCTCGGGCCGCGTCGAGACCCGGCGGACCGACTTCCAGCCCCCGTCCGGCGGCAAGCTGCGGGTGGAGGCCCGCATCCAGATGCCGAACGTGACCGGCACCGCCGCCGAGGGCTACTGGCCGGCGTTCTGGGCGCTCGGCGCGCCCTACCGGGGCAACTACCAGAACTGGCCCGGCGTCGGCGAGCTGGACATCATGGAGAACGTCCAGGGCCTGAACAAGGTCTGGGCCACGATGCACTGCGGCACCAGCCCGGGCGGGCCGTGCAACGAGACCACCGGCATCGGCAACTCCGTCGCGTGCCCGAACACCACCTGCCAGTCGGGCTTCCACACCTACGCCACGGAGTGGGACCGCTCGGTGAGCCCCGAGGCGATCCGCTTCTCCGTCGACGGCGTCACTTACCACACCGTCACCGCGAACCAGGTCGACGCGACGACCTGGGCCAACGCCACGAACCACGGCTACTTCGTGATCCTGAACGTCGCGATGGGCGGCGGCTTCCCGGACGCCTTCGGCGGCGGTCTGGACGGCGACACCGTGCCGGGCCGCCCGATGGTGGTGGACTACGTGCAGGTGCTCCAGGCCGCAGGCGGTGGGAGCGGTACCACGCCCCCGCCCTCCGGCAGCCGTGACGCCTACGGCACGATCCAGGCGGAGTCCTACGACAGCCAGTCGGGGACGATCACCGAGACGACGACCGACACCGGCGGCGGCCAGAACATCGGCGCCCTGGCGAACGGCGACTGGGCGCTGTACAAGGGCGTCACGTTCGGCTCCACCGCGGCCACCCAGTTCAGCGCACGGGTCGCCGGCGGCGCGGCCGGCGGGGTCAGCGGACTGGTCGAGGTGCGCCTCGACAGCCGCAGCGCCGCGCCCGTCGGCAGCTTCGCCGTCGCCAACACCGGCGGCTGGCAGTCCTGGCGGACGATCCCGGCCAACATCGGCGCCGTCACCGGCACCCATGACGTGTATCTGACCTTCACCAGCGGTCAGCCGGCGGACTTCGTCAACGTCAACTGGTTCTCCTTCGGCCGCTGACCGCCTCCGCGGTAGGGCCCTCGGGCGCGGGCCGCACCGGCCCGGCGCCCGCACCGGCGGGACGCACCCCGGCCGGCCTCAGCGCAGTTCCGCGCGGAAGGCCACCGGGGTGTGTCCCGTGTGCAGGTGGAAGAACTTGGAGAAGTTGGCCGCGTCGGGGAAGCCCACGGCGGCGCCGACGCGGCCGATCGGCACATCCGTGTGGGCCAGCAGCCGCTTCGCCTCCAGGACGACCCGCTTGTCGATGAACCCCTTCGGCGTCTCGCCGGTGGCCGCGCGGACCGCGCGCACGAGGGTGCGGCGGGAGTAGCCGAGCGCGTCGGCGTAGGCGCTCACGCTGTGGTTGGCGGCGAAGTCCCGCTCCACGGCGTCCCGGAAGAGCATGAAGGTGGTGTCGGCCTGCCGCCGGGCGGCCTCCGCGCCACTGGCCGCGAGGTGCGCCAACCGCAGCAGGAACGCGCTCAGCGAGTGCCGCAGCACCGCGGTGTGCAGACTCGGCGGCAGCGTTTCGTCGTCGTACTCCCCGCGCAGATGCGCCAGCGCCGCGCGCAGACCCGCCAGCTGCGCCGCGTCGGGGCGCAGTTGCGGCGGCAGGTCGTAGCGGTAGAGGCCGGCGGCCTCGACGGTGGCGCGCGGCAGGAAGCCGGGCTGCATGGTCAGCACGGTCCCGCGGTACTCGCTCGACGTCGAGAAGCGGTGGACCTGGCCCGGGCGGATCCAGAGCAGCTCGCCCGCGGCCGCCTCGTGCTCGGCGAAATCGATCATGTGGCGGACCGGGCCGTCGTCGAAGAGCATCACGACGTGGAAGTCGATGCGGTGGACGCGGTCCAGCGGGGCATCCGTGTGCCAGGTGCGTCCGACGCCCATCGGCCCGATCTGCATGCCGACGCCGCCGACGCTGTGCTCGACGGGGAAAGGAAAGGTTCTGATGCCCTCACCGACGCCGTCCTGGGTACTTGTGTCCACCATGTCCTTCTCGTGCGTGTCCTTCTCGTGTCGCCCCCGTGCCGCCCGGTGCCGCTCGGACGGGGTGCGGCGCTGTCCCACTTTCACCACAGGCTGACACAGGGAGACCTTCCCCCGTAAAAGTCAGACTTTTAAGTTTGAACACGCCAGACCAGCTGACCCGCTCCGATCGAGGATTTCTTGAAGATGAGCACCCAGACAACGAACAGCGTCGAGTGGACCGACCTCGACCGTCGTGCCGTCGACACGGCGCGTCTTCTGGCGGCGGACGCCGTGCAGCAGGTGGGCAACGGCCATCCCGGGACGGCGATGAGCCTGGCCCCGGTCGCCTACACGATCTTTCAGAAGGTGATGCGGCACGACCCCGCGGACCCGGAGTGGACCGGACGCGACCGCTTCGTCCTGTCCCCCGGCCACACCTCGCTGACGCTCTACACCCAGCTCTACCTCTCCGGTTACGAGCTGGAGCTCGACGACCTCAAGCGCTTCCGCACCCACGGTTCGAAGACGCCGGGCCACCCCGAGTACGGGCACACGGCCGGCGTCGAGACCACCACCGGCCCGCTGGGCCAGGGCGTCGCCAACGCCGTGGGCATGGCGATGGCGGCCCGTTACGAGCGCGGCCTGTTCGACCCCGACGCCCCGGCCGGCGAATCGCCGTTCGACCACACGATCTGGGGGATCGTCTCCGACGGCGACCTCCAGGAGGGCGTCTCGGCCGAGGCCTCCTCCCTGGCCGGCCACCAGAAGCTCGGCAACCTCGTCCTGGTCTACGACGACAACCACATCTCCATCGAGGGCGACACCGCCACCGCGTTCTCCGAGGACGTGCTCGGGCGTTACGCGGCCTACGGCTGGCACACCCAGCGCGTCGAGCCGGCCGAGGACGGCGACGTCGACGTCGAGGCCCTGTACGCGGCCCTGACGGCGGCGCGGGCCGAGACCGGACGGCCCTCGATCATCTCCCTGCGCACGATCATCGCCTGGCCCGCGCCCAACGCGCGGGGCACCGGGGCCGCGCACGGCTCCGCCCTCGGCGCGGACGAGGTCGCCGCCACCAAGCGGGTCCTCGGTTTCGACCCGGAGCGCACCTTCCAGGTCGGCGACGAGGTCCTCGCCCACACCCGGGCGGCCCTCGACCGGGGCGCCGAGGCGCACGCCGTGTGGGACAAGCAGCTCGACGCCTGGCGCGGCACGGCCCCCGAGCGGGCCGAGCTGTTCGACCGGGTGGTGGCGGGTCAGCTCCCCGAAGGCTGGCAGGACGCGCTGCCGCAGTTCGAGCCCGGCAAGTCCGTCGCCACGCGGGCCGCGTCCGGCAAGGTGCTCCAGGCGCTCGGCGACGTGCTGCCCGAGCTGTGGGGCGGCTCCGCCGACCTCGCCGGCTCGAACAACACCACGATCGACAAGACGTCGTCGTTCCTGCCCGAGGGCAACCCGCTGCCCGAGGCCAGCCCGTACGGGCGCACCGTGCACTTCGGCATCCGCGAGTTCTCGATGGCCGCGGAGATGAACGGCATCGCGCTGCACGGCAACACCCGCGTCTACGGCGGCACGTTCCTGGTGTTCTCCGACTACATGCGCAACGCCGTCCGGCTGTCGGCGCTGATGCAGCTGCCGGTGACGTACGTGTGGACGCACGACTCCATCGGCCTCGGCGAGGACGGCCCCACCCACCAGCCGGTCGAGCACCTCGCCTCGCTGCGCGCGATCCCGGGCCTGAACGTGGTCCGCCCCGCCGACGCCAACGAGACAGCCATCGCCTGGGCCGAGATCCTCAAGCGGCACGCCACCCGCCCGGCACCGCACGGACTGGCCCTCACCCGGCAGGGCGTGCCCACCTACGAGCCCGACCCCGATGCGGCGAAGGGCGGTTACGTCCTGCGGGACTCCTCGTCCGGGACGCCCGACGTCGTGCTCATCGCCACCGGCTCCGAGGTACAGCTCGCCGTGGCGGCGCGGGAGGCGCTGGAGGCCGAGGGCATCGGGACCCGCGTGGTGTCGATGCCGTCCGTGGAGTGGTTCGAGGAGCAGTCGCGGGAGTACCGCGACAGCGTGCTGCCTCCGGCGGTGAAGGCCCGGGTGGCGGTCGAGGCGGGCATCGGCCTGACCTGGCACCGCTTCGTGGGCGACGCCGGACGCATCGTCTCCCTGGAGCACTTCGGCGCCTCCGCCGACGCCGAGACCCTGTTCGCCGCCTACGGTTTCACCGCCGAGAACGTCGCCGCCGCAGCCAGGGAATCGCTGGCCGCCGCGCGCGGTTGATCGGACCGCGAGAAAGAAGATGATCGAAGTGACCCAAGCGACCGCGACCGCGGGAGCCCTCAAGCGCCTGTCCGACGAAGGCGTCTCCATCTGGCTGGACGACCTGTCGCGTCAGCGGATCCGGTCCGGCGACCTCGCCCGGCTCGTCGAGACGAGCGACGTCGTCGGCGTCACCACCAACCCGTCCATCTTCCAGGCGGCCATCGGCTCCGGCGAGGGCTACGAGGAGCAGCTCGCCGACCTCGCGGTGCGGGGCGTCACGGTCGACGAGGCCGTACGGATGATGACGACCGCCGACGTGCGGGCCGCGGCCGACGTCCTGCGTCCCGTGTTCGTGGCCACGGACGGCGTCGACGGCCGGGTCTCCATCGAGGTCGACCCCCGGCTGGCCCACGACACGGCCGCCACCGTCGCCGAGGCCAAGCAGCTGGCCTGGCTCGTCGACCGCCCCAACGTCATGATCAAGATCCCGGCGACGAAGGCCGGACTGCCCGCGATCACCGAGGTCGTCGGCCTCGGAATCAGCGTCAACGTCACGCTGATCTTCTCCCTGGAGCGCTACCGCGAGGTCATGGACGCTTACCTGGCGGGCCTGGAGAAGGCGCGGGCCGCGGGCCTGGACCTGACGCTGATCCAGTCCGTGGCGTCCTTCTTCGTCTCCCGCGTCGACGCCGAGGTCGACAAGCGGCTGACCGCCCTCGGCACCGACGCCGCCCTCGCGCTCAAGGGCCGGGCGGCGCTCGCCAACGCGCGGCTGGCCTACCAGGCGTACGAGGAGGTCTTCGGTCCGGTCGGCTCCTCGCCGCGCGCCGGCGCCCGCTGGGCGGCGCTCGCCGGGGCGGGGGCGAACCGGCAGCGTCCGCTGTGGGCGTCCACCGGTGTGAAGGATCCTGCCTACAAGGACACGCTGTACGTGGACGAGCTGGTCGCCCCGGGCACGGTCAACACCATGCCCGAGGCCACGCTGAACGCCGCCGCCGACCACGGCGACATCACCGGCGACACGGTCACCGGCGGTTACGCCGCGGCGCGCGCCGACCTCGCCGCGGTGGAGGCGCTCGGCGTCTCCTACGACGAGGTCGTCACCCGGTTGGAGGACGAGGGCGTCGCCAAGTTCGCGGCGGCGTGGCAGGACCTTCTGGACGCGGTCACGAGGTCGCTGACGAGCAAGGGAGTTGACGCGGAATGAGCACCAGCAGTCTCGGCGCGGCCTGGGAGAACCCCCTGCGGGACCCACGCGACCGGCGCCTGCCCCACATCGCGGGCCCCTCCGGTCTCGTCATCTTCGGGGTGACCGGCGACCTGTCCCGCAAGAAGCTGATGCCGGCGGTCTACGACCTCGCCAACCGCGGACTGCTCCCGCCGGGCTTCTCGCTCGTCGGGTTCGCCCGCCGCGACTGGGAGGACCAGGACTTCGCGCAGGTCGTCCACGACGCGGTGCGCGAGCACGCCCGCACGCCGTTCCGCGAGGAGGTCTGGCAGCAGCTCGCCGAGGGCATGCGGTTCGTCCCCGGCGACTTCGACGACGACACCGCGTTCAAGCAGCTCAAGAACGCGGTGGAGGAGCTGGACTCCTCCCGCGGGACGGGCGGCAACTTCGCCTTCTACCTGTCCGTGCCGCCGAAGTTCTTCCCCAAGGTGGCCGAGCAGCTCAAGAAGCACGGGCTGGCGAAGGCGCGCAAGGGCTCCTGGCGGCGGGCGGTCATCGAGAAGCCGTTCGGGCACGACCTGGCCAGCGCACAGGAGCTGAACGCCGTCGTGCACGACGTGTTCGAACCGGACCAGGTCTTCCGCATCGACCACTACCTGGGCAAGGAGACCGTCCAGAACATCCTGGCGCTGCGCTTCGCCAACACCATGTTCGAGCCGATCTGGAACCGCTCGTACGTCGACCACATCCAGATCACGATGGCCGAGGACATCGGCATCGGCGGGCGGGCCGGATACTACGACGGCATCGGCTCGGCCCGTGACGTCATCCAGAACCACCTGCTGCAGCTCATGGCGCTCACCGCGATGGAGGAGCCGGCCTCCTTCGACGCGGCCTCGCTGCTCACCGAGAAGCTCAAGGTGCTCAAGGCGGTGAAGCTGCCGGAGGATTTGGGCCGGCACACCGTGCGGGCGCAGTACGCGGGCGCCTGGCAGGGCGGCGAGAAGGTGCGCGGTTATCTGGAGGAGGACGGCATCGACCCCGCCTCCACGACGGACACCTTCGCCGCCGTGAAGCTGGGCGTCGACAACCGCCGCTGGGCGGGCGTCCCGTTCTATCTGCGCACCGGCAAGCGCCTGGGCCGCCGGGTCACCGAGATCGCGGTCGTCTTCCAGCGCGCGCCGCACTCCCCCTTCGACTCCACCGCCACCGAGGAGCTCGGGGCCAACGCGATCGTCATCCGCGTCCAGCCGGACGAGGGCATCACGGTCCGCTTCGGCTCCAAGGTCCCCGGCACCTCCATGGAGATCCGGGACGTCACGATGGACTTCGCCTACGGAGAGTCCTTCACCGAGTCCAGTCCCGAGGCGTACGAGCGGCTCATCCTGGACGTGCTGCTCGGCGACGCCAACCTGTTCCCGCGCCATCAGGAAGTGGAAGAGTCCTGGAGGATCCTCGACCCGATCGAGGAGTACTGGGCACGGCACGGCAGGCCCGCGCAGTACGCCTCGGGCAGCTGGGGGCCCGAGGAAGCCGACGAGATGCTCGCACGAGACGGACGGAGCTGGCGCAGGCCATGAAGATCGACCTGACCGACACCACTGCAAGCCAGATCAACAAAGCGCTGGTCAAGGGACGCCGCGCGATCGGCACACCGGCCGTGGGCATGGTCCTGACGATGGTCATCGTCACGGACGAGGAGAACGCCTACGACTCGATCAAGGCGGCCGAGGAGGCCTCGCACGAGCACCCCTCGCGCACCCTGGTCGTCATCAAGCGGCACGCGCGCAGCCCGCGCGACCGCACCAACCCCCACCTCGACGCCGAGGTGCGGCTGGGCGCCGACGCGGGCACCGGCGAGACGGTCGTCCTGCGGACGTACGGCGAGGTGTCCGACCACGCCGACTCCGTCGTCCTTCCGCTGCTGCTGCCGGACGCGCCCGTCGTCGTGTGGTGGCCGATGGACGCGCCGGACAACCCCGGCAAGGACCCGCTGGGCGCGCTGGCCCAGCGCCGGATCACCGACCTGTACGCCGTGGAGAACCCGCTGGCGACCCTGGAGGCCCGGATCCGCTCCTACGCCCCCGGCGACACCGACCTCGCCTGGACCCGGCTGACCCCGTGGCGTTCGATGCTGGCGGCCGCCCTGGACCAGGCCCGGGTGCCGATCGTGTCCGGCGCGGTGGAGGCCGAGGCCGACAACCCCGCCGCCGAGCTGCTGGCCCGCTGGCTGGAGGCGCGGCTGCAGGTCACGATCGACCGCGTCGTCACCGCCGGGCCGGTCGTCACGGCCGTGCGCCTGGGCACCGCGGACGGCGACATCGTCATCGACCGCCCCGAGGGCCCGCTGGCCACGCTCTCGCTGCCGGGCCAGCCCTCGCGCACCCTCGCGCTGAAGGTCCGCACCACCTCCGAACTGATCGCCGAGGAGCTCAGGCGCCTCGACGCGGACGAGATGTACGCCGTCGCCCTGCGGGGCGAGGCCACCAAGGAGACCCCCTCTCATGTCTGACACCCCCCGTCTCGACCGGCGGCCCGAGTGGACCGCCCTCACGGACCACCGCGCCCGGTGGCAGGACCACCTGCGCGACCTGTTCGCCGCGGACCCCGAGCGCGCCCGGCGTCACGTGGTGCGCGTCGGGGACCTGCGCATCGACTACTCCAAGCACCTCGTCACCGATGAGACGCTCCGGCTCCTGCGGGAG